>JBEBHW010000435.1:0-3865 GCA_040081145.1 Burkholderiaceae bacterium | reverse complement strand
CGACCGGCCGGTGACGACGTGGACCGAAGACAAGCTGTGGCAGGGCATCTTCTATCACACGGGTGAAGCGGTGCCCTCCTTCGTCGAGGTCTATACGTGAGGCGTGGCGCTGTCGAGTAAACGATGTCCCACCCGAAGCCCGACATGAAACACGCGGTTCAACAGGCCTGCATCAGCGACACCGCCGCCCACGCGGCGGTGGCCGAGGCGCGCCGGCTCGGCATCCGCATCAACGTGGCCGTGTGCGACCCGTCAGGCACCCTGATGGCTTTTCTGCGCATGCCGGGCGCCTTCGTTCACTCGGCGCAGATCGCGATGGACAAGGCGCGCACGGCGGCGGGCTTCGGCTTTCCGACCTCGATGTGGAAAGACATTGTCGGCGGCGACGCACTGCTTGCCGCCGGCCTGAACAAGCAGCCCGGGTTGGCCATGTTCGGCGGCGGGCTACCGATGGAAGAGGGCGGCCAGCGCATCGGCGGCGTGGGCGTGTCTGGCGGCTCGGCCGAGCAGGACGAGGTCTGCGCGCGCGCAGCGCTCGTGGTGCTCGGACTGAACGGACCACCGTGAACGCCGACCCGCATCACTGCTGAGCGCAACGAATCAAAGCACCAGGGCCCGCGACGGGCACACCCATGAACGATTTCCTCAACTTCATCAACGGCGAGTTCGTCGCCACCGGAGCGACCTTCGACAAGCGCCGCCCGATCGACAACGCCGTGATCGGCCGGGTCCACGAGGCCGGCAGCGCCGAGGTGGACGCGGCGGTGATGGCGGCACGCAAGGCGCTGAAGGGCGACTGGGGCCGTTTGACGACGGCCAAGCGCACCGAGATGCTGCACGCCGTGGCCGACGAGATCAACCGCCGCTTCGACGACTTCCTGGCCGCCGAGCTGGCCGACACCGGCAAGCCGCACGCGCTGGCCTCGCATGTGGACATTCCGCGCGGCGCGGCCAATTTCAAGGTCTTCGCCGACATCGTGAAGAACGTGCCGACCGAAAGCTTCGCGATGGACACGCCCGATGGCGGCAAGGCCATCAGCTACGGCCTGCGCACGCCGCTGGGCGTGATCGCCGTGGTGTGCCCGTGGAACCTGCCGCTGCTGCTGATGACGTGGAAGGTCGGCCCGGCGCTGGCCTGCGGCAACACCGTGGTGGTCAAGCCTTCGGAGGAAACACCGGGCACGGCGACGCTGCTCGGTGAGGTGATGAACAAGGTCGGCGTACCGCCCGGCGTCTACAACGTCGTGCACGGCTTCGGTCCCGGCTCGGCGGGCGAATTCCTGACCCGGCACCCGCAGGTCAACGGCATCACGTTCACTGGCGAGACGCGTACCGGTGAGGCCATCATGGCCGCCGCCGCCAAGGGCGTGCGGCCGGTGAGCTTCGAGCTCGGCGGCAAGAACGCAGGCGTCGTCTTCGCTGACTGCGACTTCGACAAGGCCGTCGCCGGCATCACGCGCAGCGCCTTCGAGAACTGCGGCCAAGTGTGCCTGGGCACCGAGCGTGTGTACGTGCAGCGCCCGATCTTCGACAAGTTCGTGCAGGCGCTGAAGGCCAAGGCCGAGAGCCTGAAGCTGGGCGACCCGCACGCCCCCGGCGTGACGATGGGGCCGTTGATCTCGGCCGAGCACAAGACCAAGGTGATGTCGTACTACGCCAAGGCCCGCGCCGACGGTGCGACGGTGGTCACCGGCGGCGGCGAGCCGGCAATGAGCGGCGCGCTGGCGTCGGGCCACTGGGTGCAACCGACGATCTGGACCGGCCTGCCGGAAAGCTCGGCCGTCATCCGCGAAGAGGTCTTCGGCCCGTGCTGCCACGTCGCGCCGTTCGACACCGAAGAAGAAGCGGTGGCGCTGGCCAATGCCACCGACTACGGCCTGGCCACGACGATCTGGACCCAGGACATCGGCAAGGCGAACCGGGTGGCGGCGCAGATCGAGGTCGGCCTGTGCTGGATCAACAGCTGGTTCCTGCGCGACCTGCGCACCAGCTTCGGCGGCGCCAAGGCCTCGGGCATCGGCCGCGAAGGCGGCGTGCATTCGCTCGAGTTCTACACCGAGCTGCGCAACGTGATGTTGAAACTCTGATGGGCAACCCCGAAGTCGCGCAGTCGGTTCGCACCGGCTCGTTCAACACCAATGTGCACGACCTCGGCGCCGGCAAGCCGGTGCTGTTCGTGCACGGCTCGGGGCCGGGGGTCAGCGCCTTTGCCAACTGGCGTCTGGTGATGCCCCAGATCTCCAAGACGCGCCGCGTGATAGCGCCCGACATGGTGGGCTTCGGCTTCACCGAGCGACCCGCCGGCATCACCTACTCGATGGACGGCTGGGTACAGCAGGCGCTGGACCTGCTCGACGCGCTGGGCATCGCCCAGGCCGACGTGGTGGGCAACTCGTTCGGCGGTGCACTCTCGCTGGCACTGGCCTGCCGCCACCCGCCGCGCGTGCGCCGGCTCGTGCTGATGGGCTCGGTGGGCGTGCCCTTCCCGCTCACGCAGGGGCTGGACGAAGTGTGGGGCTACACCCCCTCGTTCGAGAACATGCGCCGCATCATGGACTGGTTCGCGTTCGACCGGGGCCTGGTCAACGACGAACTCGCCCGGCTGCGCTACGAAGCCAGCATCCGCGCGGGTTTCCAGGAGTCTTTTTCCGCCATGTTCCCGGCGCCGCGCCAGCGCTGGGTCGACGCGATGTGCAGCGCGGAAGCCGCCATCCGCGCGCTGCCGCACGACACGCTCGTGGTTCATGGCCGCGACGACCAGGTGATCCCGCTGTCCACCTCGCTCACGCTGGCGCAGTGGATTCCAAAAAGCCAGCTGCACGTGTTCGGCCAATGCGGCCACTGGACGCAGATCGAGCACACGGCACGCTTCAACCAACTGATTTCCAACTTCTTCGACGAGGCGGACCGCGCCTGAGCGGCCCACACACCCATGGACACCAGCACCCACCATCGCTACGGCGACGAGCTCTACGCAGCGCTGATCGAGCGCCGCACCGTCGCGCCGCTGATCGAGCGCGAACCTTCGATCACCATGGCAGACGCCTACAAGATCCAGCAGCGCATGATCCAGCGCCGCATCGACGCCGGCGAACACGTCATCGGCAAGAAGATCGGCGTGACCAGCAAGGTGGTAATGGACATGCTGGGCGTGAACCAGCCCGACTTCGGCATTCTGCTGTCGGGCATGGTGTTCAACGAGGGCGAGGCGGTCGACACGTCGCGGCTGATCTCGCCCAAGGCCGAGGCCGAAGTCGCCTTCGTGCTCGGACGCGACCTCGAAGGCCCGGGCGTCACCGCGGCCGACGTGCTGCGCGCCACCGACTGCGTGATGCCCTGCTTCGAGATCGTCGATTCGCGCATCCGGGACTGGAAGATCAAGATCCAGGACACGGTGGCCGACAACGCGAGCTGCGGCGTCTTCACGCTCGGTGCCACGCGCAAGAGCCCACGCGCGCTCGACCTCGCGCTGGCCGGCATGGTGCTGCAGAAGAACGGCGAGGTGATCAGCACTTCCTGCGGCGCGGCCGTGCAGGGCTCGCCGGTGAACGCGGTGGCCTGGCTCGCGAATACGCTGGGTGCGCTGGGCATGTCGTTGAAGGCCGGCGACGTGATCCTGTCGGGCTCGCAATCGCCGCTCGTGCCCGTCGCCAAGGGCGACAGCTTCCACTGCAGCGTGGGCGGCCTTGGCAGCACGTCTGTTCGATTCATCTGAAACCGCGAAAGACCGACGCCATGGCCCTGAGCAAGAGCACCATCGCTGAACTGGCAGCCCACCTCGAGAACGCGCAGCTCGAGGCGCGCGACGTGGTGAAGATCACCGACGCGCACGCCGACATGGACTGGAACGACGCCTACGACATCC
>JBEBHW010000434.1:0-3887 GCA_040081145.1 Burkholderiaceae bacterium | reverse complement strand
TTGCTGCTCGGCAGCGCCTTCGGCACGAGTCGACACAGCGACTTGGGTCGCGCCTGGGGATCCAGCAGACCGTTGCCGACGAATACGACAAGATCGCGAAATTCCGGATCACTCAAGCGCATCGGGTTCTGCACGAGGGCGTCGAGCGTGCCGAGCACACCCGCCATCGGGCCGACTCGCCGCGTGAGGTCGTCGGCCACGCCGGCGCGCTTCGGGTTGTAGCGACGCACCGACTCACGAACGTCGAGGTGATGGCGGATCGCATCGCCCAGCCGGGTGAACGCACCGTTGTGGAAAAACGCCGGCTGCAGCGCCACGTTGCGCAGCGGCGAGGTGCGGAACTTGTAGCGGTCGGCGATGGCCCCGCTGACCTGCGCGGCACCGAAGTCTTCGTCCTCACCAGGTCCGTCGAAGATCGAGTTGCCTTTGCCGACGCCGAATTCGGCAGCGATCTGCGGAACGCCGATGTTGCGATTTTGAAAGTCGCTGAACATCTGGTTCGATGCGCCGGCGACGGCGTGGCACGCCACGCAATTCGCTTTGCCGAAGAACAGCAGCGCGCCGCGCTTTTCCGCCGAAGTGAGTGCGCTGCGATCGCCGCGCGCAAAGCGGTCGATCGGCGCATTCGCGCGCACCAGCGTGAATTCGAATTCGGCGATCGCCTGGGCGAACATCTTGAAGTCGATGGGCGCGCCGTCCTTGACCTGCGCAAAGGCGGCAGCAAAGCGCGCCCGATAGCCCGGCGTCTCATTCAGCCGATTCAGCACCGTTTGCCGAATCGGTTCATTTCGAAAGCCCGTCGCGTCAGGCGCCGGAACCACACCACCCACGCCGTCGTCAAATGCGTCGAATCGAGGATCGAGCGTGCCCCGGGTTCCGGTGAAGCCCGCCGCCTCGTTCAATTCGGTCGGCGGAATATGCGCCTGCGCCACCAGCAGGTGGCGAGTCGACAGGTCGTTGGGCGGGAAAGCCGTTGTGCCTTCCGGCGCCGGGAAGTGAAACCCTTGCGAGTTGTCGAACGGGTCGCCTGACGCCGCGGCAAAACGCCCGTTCCACATCAGCTTCGGAAAGAACGCGCTGTTGATCACACTCGGCGTGCGGCGCTGATTGCGCGGCCCGGTTCGGCCAGGGCCGACGACGCCGTTGCTCTGCACGCCAATCGCAATCGATTGGCTGTCGCCCATGCCGCTGGCCGGCGCGTGGCAGCCCGCGCACGCGTTGTCGCCGCGCAGGCCCGTGGCCGTGTCAAAGAACAGCAGCCGGCCCAGATTCGCGAGTCGCGCATCGATGGGACGCCCCACTCGCCGCGCCAGCGTGGACTGCACAGCGCCGGTAAAGCCGTGATGGCGCAGCGCTGCAGCCAGAGGCGCGTCCAACAAATCGGCCTCGTCGGCAGCATGCGCCCGGGCCTGCGGCAACATTGCTGCGGCCGAACTCAAGATAAATCCTAACCACGTCGCCGCGCGCCTGGGCGCTGCACTTCGGTTGTTCCTATCGTTCACAAAATGTCTCCTGTCTGGCGTGAATCCCTGGCCGGCTTTTTTGTCTCGAGGGGGCATCCCCAATTCGTTGCGGGGAGTTCCTGGGGATCAGTCCGGACATTCTCCGTGGGCCGATCCGCCTGGGCACTGGGGGCATCTCCCCATCATATTGAGGATGTACCCCCGGGGGTTGACCCGAAAACAGGCCCTCCTGCTCAAACAGAGCGCGCTGGGAGGCGGGAAATACCGGCCGGCTCGCAACGCTGACCACGAATTGACGCACCAGGCACGAGGTTCGGCGAACTGAACCCGGATGCGGACCCCAAGGTCGCCTACCCAGTGCAAGCTCGGGGTGGGCTCCCTCGGGGTTGGCTCTAGAGCTTGAACTCCAGGCGCAACTGCACGTTGCGATAGGTCGGCGCGGCGGTCTGCGCCGACTCGCGCACATTGGCGAGCGAATCATCCACGCTCGAGCCGGTGACGTAGCGGCGCGGATCGACATTGCTCGCGGTCAGTCGAGCCTGAAACGACGGGCTGAACGTCCACAAGGCAAACGCGTCGCCGACGACCTTGCCGCCCACGCTCGCGGTCTGCTCCGCGCTGACGCGCGTCGTGTAGCCAGGCGTCAGGTTGACGCTCGCGCCGAGCAACAGCGGTGTTCCCGGAATTCGATAGTCGGCGCCGAGATTCGCTGTCCAGTCGGGCTGTTGGTCGATGCGGTTGTTCGGGCCGGGAACGCCATCGACACGCGAGCGGAACAGGCTCGCGTTGGCGCGCAGGTCGACATTTGGTGCCTCGTTCACGACCGCGCTGAGGCGGAATTTGGCTTCGAACTCGAGCCCACGCGTCACCGCCCTGCCGACGTTCTGAGTGCGTGCGACGTAGCGGCCCAAGTCGGTCTCGAAATCGGTGACGCTGCGCATGTAGTCGCTGATGCGGCGCTGAAAGAGGTTCGCGCTGAGAAGACCACTCGCCGGCAAATAGTGTTCGAAAGCGATGTCGATTCCAGTGGCCAACTCGGGCCGCAGCGCCGGGTTGCCAGCGCGGTCAGGCCGGGTTGCGGAGTTCGGGTTGCTCGGCCTGGACCGAGCGATCAAATTGCTCAGCGAGGGCGAGCGATAGCTTCGCGTCAAGCTCGCGCGCAGCTGGTCGCGCCCGGCCGGATCGGGCTTCCACAACAGATGCAGCAACGGGCTCCAGACTCGGCTGCTGTTCTCGACGTCCGGGTCGCCGAGCGCGGCGCTGCCGCGCGTCGTGATGCCCTCCCAGCGCAGCCCGCCGTGCGCCGACCAATTCGGCGACACGCTCCACTCGTCTTGCGCGTAAAGCGCCAGGCGCCGCACGCGCGCGAAGATCTCTTCGGGAAACTCGGTCAGGGGGGATTGGCCGTCTTCGAGCAGCGTGCGTGCTTCGACACGCCGGTTCGCCTCAAGCTCCACGCCCGCCACGATCGAGTGCTCGCCCTCGCCCAGCAGACGCGTGAACTTGCCCGACAAGTTCAGCGTGCGCTCGGTGTTGTCGGCGGCGTCGTCGAACAGGTTTGGCGCTATTCCTCCAGACTCGACGCGCACGCTGTGATTCTTGAAGTTCGTGCGCCCTGCGCCGCCGCGCACTTCGACGCGGCTGCCTTCGTCAAGGCGCTGCATCCATTGGCCGTTCAGGCGCAGCAGGCTGAAGTGGCTCGTCGCGTCGCTGTGCGCCGCATCAAACGCGGGCAACGGTGTCGCCGGGCTGCGCACGAGTTGGGCGTCGCGCTGCGTGTCGCCGCGCGAGTCGATGATCAGCGGCATCAACATCGCGCTTTGCCCGGCCTCGCCGCGCCATTGCAGCCGGCCCGAGGCGTGAAGGCCGTGGCGTTTTTCGCGCTCCTGGTTGTTCTCGATCTGTGTGAGCAAGGGGATGCCCGTGTCCAGCGCGCTCTGCTCGGTCGTCGTTACGCTGTCGCTGCGTCTGTCGTTGCGAAACAGCGTCAGCGAATAGTTGTACGCCAGGCCGCCGAGCACGTCGTTGCGCGTCCAGGTCAGGCCGGGTTGCAACGCGCCGTTTTCCAGCGCCGCGGCGATGCGTACGTCGTTCACCTTCTTGCTGAAACCTTCGCGCGTGATGATGTTGATCGTTCCGGCGATCGCGCGCGCTCCGGTCTCTGCCGTCGGCGCGCGCTGGATTTCGATGCGCTCGATTTGCTCCGGGCTCAGCGAATCGATCGAAAACCCCGCTGGCACACGCTCCCCGTCGAGCAGGATCTGCGTATAGCCGCTGCCCAGGCCACGCAGGCGAATGTTGCCGCCGCGCCCGGGACGGCCCTGCATCGTCACACCGGGCAGGCGTTTCAGCAGGTCGCCGACCGTGCTGTCGCCGAAGCGCTCGATCTCGTCGCGACCGATCGTGATCGTCGCTGCGGTGGAC
>JBEBHW010000433.1:0-3897 GCA_040081145.1 Burkholderiaceae bacterium | reverse complement strand
GACGGCGCGTGCCGGCACATCCCGGCGCTGCCGCAGTTCGTGCCGCCGCAGTCGCACGCCGCGAGCGTGCATTCGGTCTGCGAAGCGAATGGCTTGCTGTGGGTGCGGCTCGCGGCAACGGGCCAAGCCGCGCCTCCGCAGTTCGAGCCGGAGGCCACCCCGGGCTTGCGCAAACTGCTCGTCGGCCCGTACGACGTGGCGACGAGCGCGCCGCGCATCGTCGAGAATTTTCTCGACATGGCGCATTTCGGCTTTGTCCATGAAGGCGTTCTCGGAGATGCTGCGCACACCGAGGTACCGGCCTACGACGTTCATGCCGACGCTTCAGGCGTGCGCGCAACCCGCTGCATGGCGTGGCAGCCGCGCAGCCACAGCGCCGCCATGCAGGGCGCGTGGGTCGAGTACGAGTACGTCGTCGCCGCGCCGTACACGGCGGTGCTCAGCAAGGCGGCAACGCTGCCCGGCGCGCAGCGCGACACGATCGCGCTGTTCGTCTGCCCCATCGAGCCGCAGCGCAGCCGCGTCTGGTTTCGCCTGGCGCTCATCGATTTCGAGTCGAGCGACGCGCAACTGCGTGCCTTCCAGGACCTGATATTCAAACAAGACCAGCCGGTGCTCGAATCGCAAACACCGAAACTGCTGCCGATCTCCGCAGGCGAAGTGCACAGCGCTGCGGATCGCGCGTCTGCCGCGTATCGCCGTTGGCTGGCCGAATTGAAGATAGTCTTCGGGGTTTGCTGAAAAGGCATCCAGGAGTTCGATTTGCTCTCGCCCGCCGAAGTTGAAGCCCTCGTCCAAGCGCGCCACGGCGACCCGTTTGCCGTGCTCGGCCTGCACGCAGACGCCGCGGGCGCGCTGTGGATCCGGGCGATGCTGCCGCAGGCTGCCGCAGTCGACCTGGTCGCTGCGGACGATGCGGGCGACACGCCGCCCCAGCGCGCCATCGTCGCGCTCAAAAAGCGCCACCCGGCGGGCCTGTGGGAAGCCAAGGTGCGGCGCAAACACCGCTTCGACTACCGGCTGCACATCCGCTGGGACAACGGTGCACAGGGCACGTATGCCGACGCGTACTCGTTCGGCACGCTGATCGCCGACGCCGACCTGTACTTCTTCGGCGAGGGCTCGCACCTGCGCCCCTTCACTTTTCTCGGCGCGCACCCGATGCGCGTGGGGGACGTCATTGGGGTCGACGGCGTGCGCTTTGCGGTCTGGGCACCCAACGCGCGTCGCGTCAGCGTCGTCGGCGACTTCAACGCCTGGGACGGCAGGCGCCATCCGATGCGCGTGCGCCACGGCGGCGGCGTGTGGGAGATCTTTGTTCCGCACGTCATGCCGGGGGATCGCTACAAGTTCGAGATCCTCACTGCCTCAGGCGTGCTGCTGCCGCTCAAGGCCGATCCGTACGCGCGCGCCACGCAAATGCGCCCCGAGACGGCAAGCGTCGTCGCGCTGCTGCCGCCGGCTGCGCCCTTGCCTGAAGGCCGCGCCGAGGCAAACCGGCGCGACGCAGCGATCTCGATTTATGAAGTGCACCTGGGCTCGTGGCGGCGCCACCCCGACGGCCGCTGGCACAACTGGGACGAGCTCGCCGCGGCGCTGCCGGCGTATTGCGCGGACCTCGGCTTCACGCACATCGAACTCATGCCGATCACCGAGCACCCGTTCGACGGCTCGTGGGGTTACCAGACGCTGGGCCTGTACGCGCCCACCGCGCGCTTTGGCACACCCGAAGGCTTTGCGCGCTTCGTCGCCGCGTGCCGCGCGCACGGCCTGGGCGTGATCCTCGATTGGGTGCCGGCGCATTTTCCGAGCGACGCCTTCGGCCTCGCGCACTTCGACGGCACGGCGCTCTACGAATACCAGGACCCGCGCGAAGGTTTTCATCACGACTGGAACACGCTGATCTACAACTTCGCGCGCCACGAGGTGCGCAACTTCCTCGTCGGCTCGGCTCTCTACTGGATCGAGCGCCAGGGCATTGACGGCTTGCGCATCGACGCCGTCGCGTCGATGCTTTACCGCGACTATTCGCGCCCTGCGGGGTCCTGGCTGCCCAATCAGTACGGCGGCCGCGAGAACCTCGAGGCGATCCAGTTCCTGCGCCGCACCAACGAGGTTGTCGGAATCGAATGCCCCGGCGCGATGACGCTCGCCGAAGAGTCGACCGCCTTTGCCGGCGTGAGCGCGCCCACCTACCACGGCGGCCTGGGCTTTCACTTCAAGTGGAACATGGGCTGGATGCACGACACGCTCAAGTACATGCAGGAAGACCCGGTGCACCGGCGCTGGCACCACGACAAGATGACGTTCGGTCTGATCTATGCGTTCAGCGAGAACTTCGTGCTGCCGCTGTCGCACGACGAAGTCGTGCACGGCAAGGGCTCGATCCTCGGCCGCATGCCCGGCGACGAGTGGCAAAAATTCGCGAACCTGCGCGCCTACTACGGCTTCATGTGGGGGCACCCGGGGAAGAAGCTCTTGTTCATGGGCCAGGAATGGGGCCAGACGAACGAGTGGAACGACGCCGGCGAGTTGCCCTGGGGCCAGCTCACGCACCCGCGCCACGCCGGCGTGCAGCGTCTGGTGCGCGACCTGAACCAGCTGCTGCGCGAGCACAGCGCGCTGTACCGCATCGACAGCGACAGCGCGGGCTTCGAGTGGATCGCCTCGCACGACGCGGAAACGTCGCTGTTCGCCTGGGCGCGGCGCGACGGCGCGGGCGGCGTGATGCTCGTCGTCTGCAATTTCACTCCCGTGCCTCGGCTGCAGATGCGCTTGGGCGTTCCCGACGACGCGGGCGCCTGGCGCGAAGTGTTGAATACCGACTCGGCGTTTTATGGCGGCTCCAACGTGGGCAACGGCGGCGGGCTGCTCGCCGTCGAGCGCCAAAGCTGCCATGGGCGCAGTGCGTCAATCCGCTTGAACGTGCCGCCGCTCGCGACCGTGTTCCTCGTGCCCGCTTGAAGTTGACACTCGCATGAACCTGAACCAACGCGCCGGTGGCGTGCTGTTGCACATCACGTCGCTGCCCGGGCCGCATGGCGTGGGCGACTTCGGCCCGGGCGCTTACCACTTTGTCGAGTGGTTGTGTTCCGCCGGCCAGCGCGTCTGGCAGGTGTTGCCGATGACGCCCATCGGCCCCGGCGACTCGCCTTACCAAAGCGTCTCGGCGTTTGCCGGCAGCCCGTTGATGGTGGCGCTCGAGCCGCTTGTTCAACAGGGCTGGCTCACGCTGGGCGAAGTCCCCGACTTCGATGCGCAACGTGTGGACTTCGCGCACGTTGCGCCATGGCGCCTCGAGCGCTTGCGTGAAGCCGCCGCCGGATTTGCCGCGCACGCGACGCCCGCGGAGTGCGCTGCGCTGTCCGCCTGGTGCGCGCGCGAAGCGAACTGGCTCGACGACTACACGCTGTTCATGGCGATTGAGGCGGCGCACGCCGGGCAGCCGTGGTGGGCGTGGGCGCCCGCCTTGGCACGCCGCGAGCCGGCGGCGCTGCAAGCCGCGCGCGAGGTGCACGCCGGCGAGATTGCCTTCTGGCAATTCGTGCAGTGGTGCTTCGACACACAGTGGCGCGCCATCAAGGCTTACGCGAACGAGCGCGGCGTGGCGATCATGGGCGACTTGCCGATCTTCATCGCGCACCACAGCGCCGATTGCTGGTCGCGGCCGGACCTGTATTTCCTCGACGAACAGTTTCAGCCCAGCGTCGTCGCCGGCGTGCCGCCCGACTACTTCAGCGCGACGGGCCAGCGCTGGGGAAATCCGCTGTACCGCTGGGACCGCATGGCTGCCGAGGGCTACCGCTGGTGGACCGATCGCGTGGCGCGCGCACTCGCGCACAACGACGTGTTTCGCATCGACCACTTCCGCGGCTTCGCAGGCTACTGGGAAGTGCC
>JBEBHW010000432.1:0-3903 GCA_040081145.1 Burkholderiaceae bacterium | reverse complement strand
CCCCGGCCGCGCCCGGCTGCGGCGCAGGCAGCAGCACGGCCACGACGAGTTCGCCCGGCGCCAGCGCCGTCAGGTACCAGTCGACAAAAAACTCGTTCGCCGGCACGACGCGGCGCCCAGCGACCGTTGCCAATTCGATTTGCGCGCGGGCAGCGACGAGGGCCGCGGGGTAGTCCAACCCGGGGTCGGCAAACGCGATCGAGCCGCCGATCGTGCCCATGTTGCGCACGGTTGCGTTGGCGATCTGCGAGGCCGCGCTGCGCACCGCGTTGGCGCCGCCGAAAAGCAGCTCGCACGCCGCAGTCTCCCGGTGCCGGGTGAACGCGCCGATGCGAATGCGGCCATCGGGCAGCGCGCCGACCCCGCTGATTTCGCCGATTCCCGACAGACTGATCAAGGCCTGCGGCTCGAGCACGCCAGCGTTGAGCATCGCCACCAGCGTGGCGCCGCCTGCCAGCAGCTTGGCGCTGGGGTCCTGGGCGAGCAGACCCGTTGCTTCGGCGACGCTGCGCGGTCGATACAAACCTTGCAACGCGGCCACGTCAGCCCTCCACCTTGTGCGCCGCGCCGCGAACACCGCGCCACCACAGCAGCAACGCCTGCCACCAGGTCGGTCGCAAACCCGGCGCTGGGTTCGGCGGTGCCGTATCGGCCGGCGTGGCCCCCGCCTCGGACGGGATGGGTGCGCTCAGCGCCTGCAGCTTCTGCTGAAGATTCGTCGCAAACTCTGCCCCCAGGGCTTGTGCCTTCTTCTTCATCATGCCCAGCGCAAAGCGGCCCAAGCGCCCGGTGACCGACACGTCGGCGCGGTAGCTGACCAAGGTGCCCTGCGCCGCAGCCGCGAGCGCGATCCGGCTGTCGGCCTGCAAGGTGCTCGCCCGGCCGCCCTCTTCACCGCGGATCGTGGCGTGGATGTTGTTCGCGTCGCGCTGCGTGATGTGCACCTGCATGTCGAAGCGCGCGTCGATGCCGGCCATCGCGATCAGGATCACGGCACGGTAGCGATCGGCGTCGAGCAGCTCGAGGTGTTCGCAACCGGGCAGGCACGACGCCATGAGGCGCGCATCGAACAGGTGCTGCATCAGCACCTCGGGCGCGGCGCTCACGGCAAATTCACCGTCGATCAGCATGGCCCTGTCCAGTCGGGTGTTGAGTTAACGCGGCACGCGCGGAACGATCATCTTCGGATCGACAAGGCGGCCGTCCTTGACGATCACGTTGCCGTCCAGCGCGATCGTGCAGCCGCGCATCGGCACGTCGTAGTGGCCGCGCGTCGTGCGCTTGCCGCCGCCTTGCGTGTTCGGCCCGGTGGAGAACAGAAAATTCCCCGGGAAACTGCGCGCTGCGGCGCGGCTGCGTTCGGGCGCGTCGCCATAGAGCGCCAGCGAATCCCAGCGGCACTGCGGGTTCAGGCCCCAGCCCAGGTGCGACACGGCATACGGGTCGCGATCCTGCTCGCTCACCTGGCCCTCGGCGAGCCATTCGCGCATCAGCGCAGCGTCAACACCGCCTTCGATGCGCGTGATGTGCCCACCTTCAACGTCGAGCTCGATCGCATCCGTGACGTAGCGGCAGTACGGCAGGATCACGATGTCGCCCGGCGCGATCACGACCCGGCCCGCGGCGCTGCCTTCGTTGGGGAAGGTGTGCAGCAGGCCCACGCCCCAATGGTCGAAGTGGCCGGGCTCGTCGGCGATGCCCCATTGGCTCATCACCGGGTACTCGCCGCAGCGGTAGCTGAGGTCGGTGCCGGCCTTGCTTGTGACGCGGACCTGCTGCGTCTTCTGGTAAAGCGCCTGCGCGTGCAGCACCGCTTCTTTCAGGCCCGGGGGCGACTGCAGGTTGTACAGGTCGTCCGGCGCATCGATGATCATCTGCACGCGAACGCCCTTGTTCATGACCTCCTTGAGCCACTTGGAAAACAGCGGCACGTGGAAGATCAGCACCATGTCGGCCACGCTCAGCGCCTCGAGCGTGCCTTTGCACTGGCCGATCGTCGCCACGCCCACGCTCGTCCAGCCGGGAATCGCGTTGACGCACATTTCGTAGATGTCGAAGCCCATCGCGTCGGCGGCGGCGAACGCTGCCTGAACGTACTCCCGGCGCGTGCCCAAGTCGCTGACCACGGCAACCGTTTGCCCGGGCGCGACGCGGCACAGCTCGAACTGCTTGCGAAACAGCAGCACGAGCTTGGCCGGGTTGAGCTCTTGGGTGCGGATGGCGGAGTGCATGGCCGGCCTCGTCAATGGTGGGTTCAAAACCCCTGCCGCGTGGGATGCAAACGACTCTACGGACCACGCTGCGGCCTGTCAATAGCGAATACCATTCAGTTTTGCGAAACCACTCCCATGTCCCAGCAAAAAAAGCAAGGCGTTCGCGAGGCCATCCTGGAGGCCGCCTTCGACCTGTTCAGCGCGCAGGGTTACAGCAATACAAGCATCCCGGCGATCGCCGGCGCCGCCGGAATTTCCACCGCCAACGTCTACGTCTACTTCCGCTCGAAGATTGACATTCTGTTCACGCTTTACGAGCCGTGGCTGCGCGAGCGCCTGGACAAGCTCGAGCGCACGCTGCGCCGCATCCAGGATCCGCAGCTGCGCTTGCAGCGCCTGCTGCTCGCGGTGTGGCGCGATTTGCCGCGCGAAACGAATGGCTTCGCGAACAACGTGGTGCAGGCCGTGTCCACGAGCAGCGGCAACGGCGACTACAGCCCGCACTTGCGCGAGATGTTCCAGGGGCGTGTGGCCGGCTGGATCGCCGAGTGCCTGGCGCTGAACGCGCAGCAGAGCGAGCTCATCGCCGGCGTGGTGCTGATGGCCTTCGACGGGTTTGCGATGAACGTGCACCTGGCGCACGGCATGGCCTGCAACTTGGAGACCGCGCGCGTCTTCAGCGCGGTATTGGCCGCGCCTCGCGGCGGCGCCTCGCAGCCGTAGCCGCCACGTGCCCGCCCGTTCGGGCGTGGCAAACTTGGACGGGCAACCCAAGGAAACCTCGATGGGCAAGAACCGACTCGAAGCCTTCAGCGACGGCGTCATCGCCATCATCATCACGATCATGGTGCTCGAGATGAAGGTGCCGCACGGCGACACCTGGGCTGACCTGGCCAAGCTCGGGCCGGTGTTCCTCAGCTACGTGCTGAGCTTCGTCAACGTCGGGATCTACTGGAACAACCACCACCACATGCTGCATGCCGTGAAGCGCGTCAGCGCCGGCGTGCTGTGGGCGAACATGCACCTGCTGTTCTGGCTGTCGGTGATGCCGTTCACGACCGGCTGGATGGGCGAGAACCACTTCGCGCCGCTGCCGGTCGCCGTCTACGCCCTCGACCTGCTGATGTGCGCCGTCGCGTATGTCATCTTGCAGGGGCAGATCATCCAGGCGCACGGCGAGGAATCGGCGCTCGCCCAAGCGGTGGGCGGCGACGTGAAGGGCAAGGTGTCGCTGGCCGCCTACGTCGTGGCGATCCCGCTCGCGCTGCTGGGCTACTCGTGGTTCGCCGGCGCGTTGCTGATCGCGGTGGCGCTGATCTGGTTCGTTCCCGATCGACGCATCGAAAGAGTGCTGGAGCGCTGAACCCGGCGACCGCGGGGCTCCTTGAGGGAGCCTTTGGGTCGCCGAGAGAGACCTCCTCGGGGGCGCCGATCGCCTCAGTGGTGGTTGCGCCGGCCGTCGCGGCGATCATGCCGATCGTTCCGATCATGGCGACCATCGCGATCGCGCCAGTTCGGAACGCCGTCGCCGTCGCGGTCCCAGCGTGGGTTGTAAGCGCGGTCGTAGCGATTCGGAATACCGTCGTGATCTCGGTCGCCGTAGCCCCGCCCGTAGGCCGGAGCGTAAACCACCGGCTGCGGCGCGCGATGGCCGACGATCACTTGCGGCACGACCACCGGCGGCAGGATC
>JBEBHW010000431.1:0-3907 GCA_040081145.1 Burkholderiaceae bacterium | reverse complement strand
CGCAACCGTCACGTTGCGCTGCGCAGGCACCATGTCGCCGCCGGCGAACAGGCCCGGATGCCCGGTCATCATCGTGATGGGGTCGACCTGCACCACGCCGTCTCGCATCTGCAGCCCGGAGACGCCGTCGAGCAGCGACAGGTCCACGTCCTGGCCGAGCGCCAGCACCAGCGAGTCGGCCTCGAGCGTTTCAAACTCACCGGTGGGCTGCGGATTGCCTTGGTCGTCGAGGACCATCTTCTCGATGGTCAGGGCGCCGGCGCTTTGATCGTTCCCGGCGCGGCTGATGGTGGACAGCCACTTGACGAGAACGCCCTCCTGCAACGCCTCCTCGACCTCGAGGTCGTGTGCCGGCATTCGTTCGCGCGTGCGCCGGTAGACGATGATGGCCTCCGTCGCACCGAGCCGCTTGGCGGTGCGCGCGACGTCGATCGCGGTGTTGCCCCCGCCGTAGATCACGACGCGCCGGCCCAGCATCGGCTTGTCCTCACCCTCCATCGAGCGCAGCACCGCCACGGCGTCGAGGATGCGCGATGAATCCTTCGCCGGGATGAAGGCGCGCTTCGCGATGTGCGCGCCCACCGCGAGAAACGCGGCGTCGCAGCCGCCGTCCTGCATCGTCTGCGCCAGATCGAACACCTTGGTGTTCAAGCGCAAGGTGACACCCATGTCGACGACGCGTTGCATCTCGGCGTCGAGCACGTCGCGCGGCAGCCGGTACATCGGGATGCCGAAGCGCATCATCCCGCCGAGGCGTGGGCCGGCTTCGACCACGGTGACGGCATGGCCCAGGCGGCGCAGGTGGTACGCCGCCGACATGCCCGACGGGCCGGCGCCGACGATGAGCACGTGCTTGCCCGACTCTTGTGCCGGTGCCGCGAAGCGCCAGCGCTGCTTCAGCGCTTCGTCGCCGAGGAAGCGCTCGACCGAGTTGATGCCGACCGCCGCGTCGAGCCTGGCGCGATTGCACACGCCTTCGCACGAGTGGTAGCAGATCCGCCCCATGATCGCCGGGAACGGGTTGTCGCGGGTCAGATGGCGCCACGCCGATTCATAGTCGCCGCTCTCGGCGTGGAACAGCCAGCCCTGAATGTCTTCGTCGGCCGGGCATTGCGCGTTGCACGGCGGCAGGCGGTCCACGAAGATGGGGCGCTCGGTGCGCCACGTGCCGGTCTTGTTGGCCAGCGACGAGCCGGGGTCGAGCGTGATGGCGAAGGGCTTTTGCATCGTCATGCCGTCATGCCTTCTTCGAGCAGATTGAAGCGGCGGATGTTGCGGTCGGCGTTGGCCTGGATGCGCGCCAGCGTTTCGGGATCGCCTTTGGCGCCGAACAGGTGCGCAAAACGTTTCTGTGGCCGCAGGTATTCCTCCACCGGCACGCGGTGGCGGATCTTCGTGACCGCAGTCACTTCGCCGCGCTGCGCCTCGAACACCGGGAAGATGCCGGTCTCGCGCGCAAGCCGCGTGAGAAGGATCGTGTCGCGGCTCGCCGAACCCCAGCCGAGCGGGCAGGGCACGAGGATGTGCAGGTAGCGCGCGCCGTGCATGGTCATTGCCGTTTCGACCTTGGCTTCGAGGTCGCGCAGGTCGGCGACGGTGGCGGTCGCCACATACGGGATCTCATGCGCCATCGCGATCAGCGGCAGGTTCTTGCCCTGGCCGAACTCGGCCCCCGGGTGCTCACCCACGGCCATCGTCGTGGCGGTGCGCGCTGCCGGCGGCGTGGCCGAGCTGCGCTGCACGCCCGTGTTCATATAGGCCTCGTTGTCGTAGCAGATGTAGAGTACGTCGTCGTTGCGCTCGAACATTCCCGACAGGCAGCCGAAGCCGATGTCGGTGGTGCCGCCGTCGCCGCCTTGTGCGATGACACGCACGTCGCTGCGGGAGCAGCCGAGCTTGCGCGCCTTCACCTTCAGTGCGGCAGCGATGCCCGTGCCGACCGCTGCCGCGTTGCCGAACAACGAGTGGATCCACGGCAGTTGCCACGAGGTTTCGGGATACGGTGTCGAGAACACTTCGAGGCAGCCGGTCGCGTTCGCCGCGATGAGGCGCCCCTGCGTGGCGCGCATTGCGGCGTCCACCGCGTAGCGTGCGCCGAGCGCCTCGCCGCAGCCCTGACAGGCGCGGTGGCCGGAATTCAGCGAGTTGTTGCGCTGGATCGAAGCCTGCACGCTGCGTTGCTCGGGCGCGAGCAGGCGGTTCCCCACGGTGAACGTGCCGGTCTGGTAGAACTTGACGGGTTGGTTCATGTCAGGCAACTTTCGACGCGACAGGACCCACGTCGCGCAGCAGGTTTTCGGCGATCGGTCCGCTGCGGCGCATCTGCGCTTCGCGTTCGAGCTGGCGGTTCACGATGCGCCAGTCCAGGTCCATGAAGGTGAGCGGCGCCAGCTTGTCGGCGATGGCTTCGATCAAGGTGCGATGCAGCGACGCCTTGGTGATCGCCCGCCCGCCGAGACCGGCGATGACGGTGTAGCCATGCAGGTGCAGCCCCGACAGCGCGAGCCGAACGTCGGTGGACAGCACGCCGCCGAGCCCGACCGAAAAGCTCTTCTCCAGCACCACCACCCGCTGCGCGCCTTGCAACGCGGCGCGCACCGCGGCGAGCGGGAACGGGCGGAACGACTGGATGCCGAGCACGCCGATCTTCACGCCGCCGTGGGGTCCACCCGCGCGCATCTCGTCGATCGTGTCTTTCAGCGTGCCCAGCACCGAGCCGAGCGCGACGACGATGGTGTGTGCGTCATCCATGCGGTAGCCGCGCACCAGCCCGCCCGAGGCGCGGCCGAAGCGGGCGGCGAATTCGTCGGCGATGCGCGGAATGTGCTCGAGCGCCGACAACTGCTTGGCGTGCGCGAGGTAGCGCACCTCCATGAAGGCCTCGGGCCCGACCATCGCGCCGATCGATACCGGCTCGGCCGGGTCCAGCACCTGGCGCGGCTCGTAGGGCGGCAGAAAGGCATCGACGTCGGCCTGTGCGGGCATGTCGACGCGCTCAACCGCGTGTGTCAGGATGAAGCCGTCCATGCACACCATCACCGGCATCGACAGCTCCTCGGCGAGCTTGAACGCCTGGATGTGCAGGTCCAGCGCCTCCTGGTTGTTCTCGGCGAAGAGCTGGATCCAGCCGCAGTCGCGCTGGCTCATCGAGTCGCTGTGGTCGTTCCAGATGTTGATCGGCGCGCCGATCGCGCGGTTCGCGATCGTCATGACGATCGGCAGGCCGAGGCCCGAAGCGTTGTACACGGCCTCCGCCATGAACAGCAGTCCCTGGCTTGCTGTGGCGGTGTAGGTGCGTGCGCCCGCCGCTGACGCGCCGATCGCCACGCTCATCGCGGCGAATTCGCTTTCCACGTTGATGAACTCGCACGCCGCAAGCGAGCCGGTTTTCACGAGTTCCCCCAAGCCTTCGACGATGTGCGTCTGCGGCGAGATCGGGTAGGCGCAGATCACCTCGGGGCGCGCCAGCGCCACCGCTTCGGCCACCGCGCGCGAGCCCTCAATCTGTTTCCGCATGGCGCATCTCCTCCATGGCCTGCCGCACGGCCTCAAACGCTTGCGTCGCCGCGGCGACGTTGGCGTCGGCCACCTTGCCGCTGAACTTGGCACGAATGGCGTGCGCCACCGCGTGCAGCGTGATCAGGCCGCTGAAAGCCGCAAAGCCGCCCAGCAGCGCGGCGTTCGGCAGTGGCCGGCCTACGTGCTGGAGTGCGATTTCGGTGGCCGGCACTGTGATGAGGCGTTCGCTGCGAAAACGCTGTTCGATGTCGGCCAGGCCGAGATCGTGGAAGCTGCGCTTGCTGTTGATGAGCACGTAGCCGTCAGGCTGCAGGCCCTGGAACACGTCGACCTGGTGCAGCAGCGTCGGGTCTTGCACGATCAATACATCGGGCGCGAGGATCGGCTC
>JBEBHW010000430.1:0-3908 GCA_040081145.1 Burkholderiaceae bacterium | reverse complement strand
AGGCGACCCGACGCGTGACGCCGCCGTTCTGGCACAGCCCGACGTGTCACTCAAAGTCGTGATGAAGGCCGGCAAGGTGATTCGCAACACCTTGCACCGGCCGGTCTGACGCGCCGATCAGCGAACCGTGAACGGCGCCTGGTAAGGCCGGCCGAACGCAACACCCGCGACCACCGTTCCTGCGGGGCGCAAATGCATCTTGCCGGTGCGATTGTTGTTGCGCGTATCGACGAACGACACGGCACCTTCAACGATTTCCAAAAGCGACAAGTCGGCCGGCGCACCGATTTGCAATGTGCCGAGCTTGGGCACGCGCCCAATCACACGTGCCGGCGCCGTGGTCGCCATGCTCACCACTTGTTCCAGCGTGAAGCCCATGCCGATGAACTTGCTCATCACCCACGGCAGATACGGCATTCCCGGCGTGTTGCCGGAGAAGACGTGGATGTCGGACGAAATCGTGTCGGGTCCGCAGCCCTGCGCGATCGCGGCTTCCGCAATCGTGTAGTCGAAACTTCCGCCGCCGTGGCCGACGTCGAAGACCACACCACGCCGCTTGGCGGCGAGCGCAGCAGGCAGCAGCTTGCCGTCTTGCACGATGTTCGTCGCGTCGCCGGCAATGTTCGGTGCACCCGAATAGCAATGCGTCAGGGTGTCGCCGGGACGCAGCAGGTCGAGTATCTGCGACATCAGCGAGCGATCCGCGACGCCGCCGATGTGACACAGAACCTTCGCCGGTACGCCTGAGCGCTCGCATGCCTGGATCGCTCGCTTGAGTGGCTCCACGCCGTGGCGGGCAATGACGTTCTCGCTCATGCGCACCTTGACGCCGAGCACGAAGTCGGCGTTTTCAGCGACCGCGCGCGCTGCCGCGTCGACTTGCGCATAGTCAATGTTGTAGAGCTCGGGAACCGGGAACCCGGCGAGCCCGGCCACCGCGATGTGCACGAAAGCAAACTGGCGCGTGCGCGACCCCGGCACGACGAAGCGGCGGAACGCCGCGAGGTTGTTCGCTCCGGCGTCACCCGCCGAAACAACGGTCGTCGTGCACTGGTTCGCCGTCAATTCGTCAGCCGGGATGCCGATCGCCGAACCGAACGCGTAAGTGTGCGCGTGCAGGTCGATCAGCCCCGGCGTGACGAGCTTGCCGCCGGCGTCCATGACGCGTTGGCCGCGATCGGCCGCGATGCTCGCCTCGATCGCTTCGATGACGCCGTAGCGAATTCCGATGTCGCGCTTGCCGGACAAGCCCTGGCTTGGGTCGAGCACGTTGGCGTTGCGAATCAGCAAGTCGAACTTGTCGTTCGGACCCATCGCCGCGAGGGCGGCGGCGGGCAATGCGCCCAGCGCGGCGAACGTGACACCGGCTTTGACGAGATGGCGACGTGAATGCGTCATGGTGTCATTTCACGGACGTGAACCGCGCTTCCGGCCGGTCGTCCGACCGGTGCACCGTGTCCACGCCGACTTTCATCGCCCACGGGCGAACCTGGTGGTGCAGCGGAACGTAGAGAAATTCGTCGCGGGTGCGGACCAGCGCTTCGCGAATCAGCGCGTTGCGCTTGGCGATGTCGGTCTCCGACTTCATTGCGTCGGTGAGTTGATCCACCTTCGTGTCGCTGACCTTGGCGAAGTTGAAGTTGCCGTCCGGGCCGCTCGTGCGGGTGCGGATCAGCGATTGCAGCGAGTACTGCGCGTCGTAGGTCGCAACGCCCCAGCCGAGCATGTAGGCCGAGGTGTCGAAGTTCTGCACCTTCTGGATGAAGGTGGCCATGCCTTCGGCGGCGAGTTTGGCCTTCACGCCGGCGCGTGCCCACATCGCCACCAGCGCCTGGCAGATTTCTTCGTCGTTCACGTAGCGGTTGTTCGGGCAGTTGAGCTGGAACTCGAAGCCGTTCGGGTAGCCGGCCTCTGCGAGCAGGCGCTTGGCCTTGTCGGTGTCTTGCTTGAGCGCCTGGTCGATGTCCGGCGCGTGGCCGTTGACACCCGGCGCCACCATGATGGCCGCGGGCAGCGACATGCCGCGCATGATGCTTCGCTTGATCGCCTCGCGGTCGATTGCGACGTTCAGCGCTTCGCGGACGCGCTTGTCCTTGAAGGGGTTCTTGCCTTTCACGTCGGAGTACTTGAGTTCGTCGCTGCCCTGGTCCAGGGCGATGAAGATGGTGCGCACTTCGTGGCCGTCGAGCACCTTGAGCTTGGATTCGCTGCGCAGCCGGGCCACGTCGGGCGTGGGCAGGTCGGTGAGCATGTCGATGTCGCCAGAGAGCAGCGCGGCGACGCGCGTCGGGTCCGACTTGATCGGCGTGTACACCACCTCGGTCACGTTGCCGCTGGTCTTGTCCCACCAGTCGCGGTTGATCGTCATCGTCACGCGCTGGTCGGGCGCCCAGCCGGTGATCTTGTAGGAACCCGTGCCGTTGACATTGCGCGACGCGTAGGTGTCTTCCTTGGCCTTGTAGTCCTGCACGTTCAAGCTCTTGTTCTTCTCCGACCAGGGCTTGCTCATGATGCGAAAGTCGACGATGTTGCGCAGCAGGATGGGGTTCGCGCTGGACAGCATGAAGTCGACCGTGTGGTCGTCGACCTTCTTGATTTCAGCCACGCCGGTCACGTAAATCGACATCGTGCCTTGCGGCTGCTTGATTCGCCCGAACGAGAACACCACGTCTTCGGCGGTGAACGGCGTGCCGTCGTGGAATTTGACGCCCTTGCGCAAGTCGAAGCGCACCTGCGTCGGGCTGATGTAGGTCCATTTAGTCGCCAGCGCCGGCTCGATGTCGTACTTTGCGCTGTAGCGAGTCAGGCCCTCGTACGAGTGCATCAGGATCGCATTCGTCGTCGCGTGGTTCTGCGAGTGTGGATCCAGCGTCAGGATGTCGTTTTGCGCGGCCCAGCGCAGGGTCGTGGATTGCGCCGGGCCGGCGACGAGGCCGATCGCCAGCGCGGCAGTGGCGAGCAGGGTGGTGCGGTTCATTCAGTGCTCCTTGGCGGACTTTGAGTCGCCATGCTAAGGCAGTCGGGATGGGAATCTGTGCCGGGAAACCCCGATGTCGCAACCCTCGGCGAACGATGCGGGCGGCGCCCGACACTCCCCGAAGGCCGTTCTGCTTTGTCCGATCTGCGACGGGAACCACACGCTGTTCATGCGATTGCCGGCCTGCGCCGGGTGTTACAGTCCGACCCCGGAATTGATTGGTCCGCCCGACCCGAACGCCCACGTTGGCAGTTCTGTCGGAACGCTAGTCCGCCAGTCGGTGAAGCCGTGTCGCGGAAGGTTTTTCAACCCATCAAAGTGCCGCAGTCCGGTACGAAAGGTGAGCGCCATGATGCAGCAATACAGGGCAAGTTCGCACCTGTTCGGGGGCAATGCGCCCTACGTCGAGGACATGTACGAGGCCTACCTCGACAACCCCGGCTCCGTCACCGACGCGTGGCGCGCCTACTTCGACGCGCTGCAGAACGTTCCCGCCACCGACGGCTCGACGGCGCGCGACGTGGCGCACGCACCCGTCGTTGAATCGTTCGCCCAGCGCGCCAAGGCGAATGCCTTCGGCAACAAGGCGTCGAGTGCCGACCTTGCAGTCGCGCGCAAGCAGGTGCACGTGCAGTCTCTCATCGCGGCGTACCGCTTCCTCGGTTCGCGCTGGGCCGATCTGGACCCGTTGAAGCGCCAGGAGCGGGCAAAGATTCCCGAACTCGAACCTGCGTTTTACGACCTGACCGAGTCCGACATGGACATCACGTTCAGCGCGTCGAACACGTACTTCTCGTCGGCCGAGAACATGACGTTGCGCGAAATCGTGCAGGCCTTGCGCGAGACGTATTGCGCGTCGATCGGCGCCGAATACATGCACGTCACTGAGCCAACCGAAAAACGCTGGTGGCAGCAACGACTGGAAAGCGTG
>JBEBHW010000429.1:0-3915 GCA_040081145.1 Burkholderiaceae bacterium | reverse complement strand
GGACCGCTTCGTCGCGCGCAAGCGCGTCGTCGCCGATCTTGACTCCTTGGGCCTGCTCGTCGAGACGAAGAAACACAAGCTCACGGTGCCGCGCTGCGCGCGCACCGGCCAGATCGTCGAACCGATGCTGACCGACCAGTGGTTCATGGCGATGACGAAAGCCGGCGCCGACGGGCAATCGATCGCCGGGCGCGCCATTGTTGCGGTGGAGCGCGGCGACGTGCGCTTCGTGCCGCCGCAGTGGGTTAACACGTGGAACCAGTGGATGAAGAACATCCAGGACTGGTGCATCTCGCGCCAGCTCTGGTGGGGCCACCAGATTCCCGCCTGGTACGGCAGTGCCGGCGAAGTCTTCGTCGCACGCAATGAAGAACAGGCGCGGGCGAAGGCCGAGGCTGCGGGTTATCGCGGCGAATTGCGGCGCGACGAAGACGTTCTCGACACCTGGTACTCGGCGTCGCAATTCCCGTTCTCCACGCTCGGCTGGCCCGCAAAGACCGTCGAGCAGGATCTGTTCCTGCCCTCCAGCGTACTCATCACGGGCTACGACATCATCTTCTTCTGGGTCGCCCGGATGATCATGATGACGCTGCACTTCACCGGCAAGGTGCCGTTCCGCGATGTCTACATCCACGGCCTGGTGCACGACGCGCACGGCCAGAAGATGAGCAAGAGCGAAGGCAATGTGCTCGACCCGGTGGACCTGATCCAGGGCGTCGACCTCGAGACGCTGATCAAGAAGTCGACAACCGGCTTGCGCAAGCCCGAAACCGCGCCCAAGGTCGCGGCGCGCGTGAAAAAGGAATTCCCGCAAGGCATGCCCGCCTACGGCGCCGACGCGTTGCGCTTCACGATGGCGAGCTATGCGAGCCTCGGGCGCAACATCAACTTCGACACGAAGCGCTGCGAGGGTTACCGCAATTTCTGCAACAAGCTCTGGAACGCGACGCGCTTCGTCTTGATGAACTGCGAGGGCCAGGACTGCGGCCTGAAAGAACACACCAAGGCCGAGTGCGCGCCGGGCGGCCCGGCGCACGGCTACTTGAGTTTTTCGCCGGTCGATCGCTGGATCACGGGTGAACTGCAACGCGTCGAAGCGGCGGTCGAACAAGGCTTTGCCGAGTACCGGCTCGACAACGTCGCCAATGCGATGTACCAGTTCGTTTGGGACGAGTATTGCGACTGGTACGTCGAGATCGTCAAGGTGCAATTGCAAGACGGCACGCCCGCCCAGCAGCGTGCCACGCGGCGCACGCTGATTCGAACCCTCGAGACGGTGCTGCGCCTGCTGCACCCGCTCGTGCCGTTCATCACTTCCGAGCTGTGGGAGGCGGTGGCGCCCGTCGCCGGGCGCAAGCCTGCGCAGGATTCAATGGGGCTCATTGCCGCTCCGTACCCGAAGGCGCAACTCGGAAAAGTGGACACTCAGGCCGACGCCTGGGTCGCCAAGTTCAAGTCGCTGCTTGGCGCATGCCGCGCACTGCGCAGCGAGATGAGTCTCGCCCCGGGAGCGAAGGTTCCCCTCTTGACGTTTGGCGACGCGCCGTTCGTTCAGCAGGCCAGCTCGCTGCTGCGAACGCTCGGCCGACTCTCCGAAGTGCGCTGCCTGAGCGAGGCCGAGTTTGTCGACGCGACGCGCGATGCGCCGGTCGTCATGCAAGGGGAAACAAGGTTGGCGCTGCGCGTCGAGATCGACGTCACCACGGAGCGCGAGCGGCTCACCAAGGAGATCGATCGAATCGCTGGCGAAGAGGCGAAAGTGAAAGCGAAACTGGAAAATCAGAGCTTCGTCGCGCGCGCACCGGGTGCCGTCGTCGACCAGGAGCGCCAGCGCCTGCTCGGCTTCACTGCAACGTTGGCGGGCCTGCGAGATCAGTTGGCACGCCTGACCCAGTCGACCTGAACTCGCGCGGCGCGAGCGGCGCTTGCGCGAGCAACTCGTCGATGCGCTTGATCACCGTCCAGGAACTGCGCAGGCGCGACTCGCGCGTCGTGCCTGACAAGCGCGGCGTGACTTGCAAGTTCTGCATGCCGTACAGAGGCTTGCCTTCGTCGAGCATGCCGGGTTCCACGCTGTCGAGCCAGACCCCGGCCAGGCGCCCGCTGGCCAGCGCACCGGCGAGCGCGGCTTCGTCGAACAGGCCCGCGTGGGCGATGCTGACGATCACCTGATCGGGTTTGCAGAACTGCAGGAAGCGCTCGCCGAGCAGGCCGTGGTATCGGCTGAAGTAGGCGAGTTGCACGCACACCGCGTCGCACTGTTCGAGCAATTCGTGCAGGCCGGCAGGCCGCACGCGCCAGCGTTCCCAGACCGCGTCACTGGAGTGCAGCGACGGGTCGTAGCCCAGAATCGTCGACCCGAAAGCGCCGAGCAATTGCGACAGCGAACGTGCCGCGGGCGCCATGCCGAGCAGCCCCACCGTCGCGGCACCGAGTTCGCGCCCGACA
Organism: Burkholderiaceae bacterium; assembly: GCA_040081145.1. GTDB lineage: Bacteria > Pseudomonadota > Gammaproteobacteria > Burkholderiales > Burkholderiaceae_C > JAEMQF01. The sequence goes on along the minus strand of JBEBHW010000429.1, from coordinate 1,467 downwards.
AAACTGCCGTCCGCGCCCATTACCGGCACGCGGCGCAGCAACGACAAAAGGGCGCCGATCATGAACTCTGCCTCAGCCTGGGCGCAGGCGGTGCGGCTGCGCACCACTTCAACCCCCGCGCGGCTGCATGCATCGGCGTCGATGCTGTCGGGCCCGGCGCTGACGCGGCCTACCGCGCGCAACACGGGCGCGTGGCGCAGCGCTTGGGCGTCCATCGCCACACTGGCGGGGACGACTGCGGCGCGCACGTCGTAGAGCGCCTGGCGAAACCCGCGCGGGTCCAGCGCCAACTCAGGCGCGAAACGCACGCTGTGGCGCGCCTCGAGCCATTGCATCAGTTCTTCTTCAAGCGCCTCGACGATCAGCAGATCCATAAGTTCCGATGTTTTAACAGATCGGCTTCACTCGCGAAGGCGCCCGCAGGTTCACGCCAATGTGACCGTGCCAGAATCCGCCCGGTCTTCACAGGGGATTCTAGAACCATGAAAGTAACCAAGGCGATTTTTCCGGTGGCGGGCCTCGGAACTCGCTTCTTGCCGGCGACCAAGGCGCAGCCCAAGGAGATGCTCCCGGTTGTCGACAAGCCCTTGATCCAGTACGCGGTCGAGGAGGCTTACGCCGCGGGCGTGCGCGAGATGATCTTCGTCACCGGGCGCCACAAGCGGCCCATCGAAGACCACTTCGACATGACGTTCGAGTTGGAGGTCGCGCTCGAAGAGTCCGGCAAGCAGGAGTTGCTCGACGTGGTTCGCAGCGTCAAGCCCGACGACATGGAGTGCATTTACGTGCGCCAGGCGCAGGCGTTGGGTCTCGGCCACGCCGTGCTCTGCGGGCAACGGCTGGTGGGCAACGAGCCGTTTGCAGTGCTGCTGGCCGACGACTTGATGGTCGGCGCGAAGCCGGTGCTGCAGCAAATGGTCGAGCAGTTCAACGAGTGGCGAGTGTCCATTCTTGCAGTGCAAGAAGTTCCCGCGGAGCACACGCGCCGCTACGGCATCGTCGCCGGCACGCCGATCAGCGATCAATTGCTCGACGTGAACCGCATCGTCGAAAAACCCGCGCCTGACGTGGCGCCCTCGCGCCTGGGCGTTGCCGGGCGCTACATCCTCACCCACGGCGTGTTTCGCGAGATCGCGACCCAGCCGCGCGGCGTGGGCGGCGAGATCCAACTCACCGACGGCATTGCCGGGCTGCTGCGGCGCGAAAAGGTCTTCGCCTATCGCTACGAAGGACGACGCTACGACTGCGGCAGCAAGGAGGGTTTCTTGCAGGCCAACGTTGAACTCGCGTTGGCGCATCCGCAGATTGGCCCGGGGTTTCGCGAGTATCTACGCGCGCTCGAAATCTGAGCGCTGAACGTTCCTCAGGAGCGCTCAGCCTTGCAGGCCGCGCTCCGGGCTTGCGGGCCCGAAGCTCTTCGGCAGCCTCTCGCGAGCCCGCAGGAGCTCGCTCGGCGCAGCCTCATCG
>JBEBHW010000010.1:0-16455 GCA_040081145.1 Burkholderiaceae bacterium | reverse complement strand
CATCCGCGCACATCGCGCACAGCGCCAGGTGCGCGATGTGCGCGGATGAACTGCGCGACCTCGAACGCTTTTCCGCCACGTTGCCCGTTCGCCCGAAACCCGCGCCAGAGCCCGCGCCGGGGCCGATCGATCCGGCGCTCACGGAATTTCCGGCGGCGTCGCCTCGTGCGGCGTATCGCGACGAGTACGCCACGCGACGGGTGTTGCCGCCCCGCGTGAGTCCCCGCGGCGAGGTCATCGACGAGCCGCCCTCCCGCTACGGAGAGCCGCCGCCAGCGGCGCTGCCGTGGCGCTTCCCGACGGCGCTGAAGACGTGATCAACAGCAACCGCCTGCGCCGCGAGATCGAAACCGCGTTGGCATCCCTGCGTCTGTTCTCCCTCGACCGCGCGCAGCGCGCCGCGGCAGTGAAGGAATTGCGCGACGGCGTCGACGAAACGCGCCTGCCGCTGATCGCCAAGGCGATCGCCGCCGAAAGCGATGCCTCGCTGAAGACGGCGCTGGAACTGCTGCGCGCGAACATTCAAATTTCGAGTGATGACAAGGCGCAGCGCCTGGAAGCCGCCAAGGCGCTCGCCAGCAGCGCCCACAGCGCGACGCAGGCGCTGCTCCTCGTGCGCCTCAAACCCAATGGCGAAACCGATGCGCAGGTGCGCGCGCAACTGCGTGCGTCGCTGGCCGCCGTCGAATCGCGCCTGGCGTGGGGAGAGCGGCTGGGCGTGTTGTTCACAGGCATCAGCCTGGGCTCGATCCTGTTGCTCGTGGCGCTGGGGCTGGCGATCACCTACGGCCTGATGGGCGTGATCAACATGGCGCACGGCGAGTTGATGATGATTGGCGCGTACGCGACCTGGCTCGTGCAGAACGTATTCAAAGCCGTCTGGCCCGCAGCGTTCGACGCCTACATCCTTGCCGCCATTCCGCTCTCGTTTCTCGCCGCTGCGCTGGTCGGCGCGGCGCTGGAGCGCAGCGTGATTCGCTGGCTCTACGGCCGGCCGCTGGAAACATTGCTCGCCACCTGGGGCATCAGTCTGGTCCTGATGCAAGGCGTGCGAAGCCTTTTTGGTGCACAAAACGTTCAAGTCGAGAACCCGGCGTGGTTGTCCGGCGGCGTCGAAGCCTTCAGCAACTTGACCCTGCCCTACAACCGCATCGTCATCATTGCCTTTGCCGCGCTCGTGCTCGGCGCAGTGGCGCTGCTCATCGCGCAGTCGCGTCTGGGATTGTTTGTGCGCGCCGTGACGCAAAACCGCGTGATGGCAGGCTGCACGGGCGTGAACACAGCACGTGTGGACACGTTCGCCTTCGCGCTCGGTTCGGGAATCGCCGGCCTGGCGGGGTGTGCGCTTTCGCAAATTGGCAATGTCGGCCCCGACTTGGGGCAGGGCTACATCGTCGATGCGTTCATGGTCGTCGTGCTGGGCGGCGTGGGCCAGCTTGCCGGCACCGTGCTCGCTGCGCTGGGGTTGGGCGTGCTGAACAAATTGCTCGAAGGCTGGGCAGGCGCCGTGCTGGCCAAGATCATGGTGCTCGTGTTCATCGTCATCTTCATCCAGAAACGGCCGCAAGGCTTGTTTGCGATGAAGGGTCGGAGTGCGGAAGCATGAGCGCGAAAGAGCGGCCCCGCGAAACAGGAATCGAAACGCGCCTGCTCAGCTCGCGCGCCTGGCGCGGCGTGCTGCTCGCGCTGCTCGCGATCGGTGTGCTCATGCCGGTGCTCAATCTCGTCGTTCCGGCAGGCCACGTGCTGCACGCCAGCGACTTCGCGGTGGCGCTGCTCGGCAAGATCATGTGTTACGCAATCTGCGCGCTGGCGATGGACTTGATCTGGGGATACACCGGCATCCTGAGCCTGGGTCACGGCGTGTTCTTCGCGCTGGGCGGTTACGCGTTTGCGATGTATCTCATGCGCCAGATCGGGCGCGATGGCAACTACAAGAGCGACCTGCCCGATTTCATGGTCTTCCTCGACTGGAAAACGCTGCCCTGGCACTGGAGCCTGAGCGACTCTTTTGTCGCGCAGTTGCTGCTCGTCGTGCTCGTTCCCGGGCTGCTCGCCCTGGCGTTCGGCTACTTTGCGTTTCGCTCGCGCATCAAGGGCGTGTATTTTTCCATCATCACGCAGGCGCTCACCTTTGCCGCGATGTTGCTGTTCTTCCGCAATGAAACGGGCTTTGGCGGCAACAACGGCTTCACCGACTTCAAGCGAATTCTGGGCACGCCGATCGCCACGCCGGCGATGCGCATGCTGCTCTTCACGATCACCGGCTTCACCCTGGTGGGCTTTTACGTGCTGGCGCGCTGGCTCGTGCAAAGCAAGTTCGGCCGCGTCTTGCAAGCGATTCGCGACGCCGAAAGCCGCGTCATGTTCACCGGCTACGACCCGCTGCGCTACAAGCTCACCATCTGGGTGATCTCGGCGGTGATGTGTGCGATTGCCGGCGCGCTTTACGTGCCCCAGGTGGGCATCATCAACCCGAGCGAAATGTCGCCCGCGGCGAGCATCGAAATCGCGATCTGGGCGGCGGTGGGCGGGCGCGGCACGCTGATCGGCCCGATCGTCGGCGCGTTCTTCGTGGGCGGTGCCAAGACCTGGTTCACCCAGGCGTTTCCGGAGGTCTGGCTGTACTTTCTCGGCTCGTTGTTCATTGCGGTGACGCTGTTCCTGCCGCAAGGCATCGTCGGCTTGTTTCGCCGCAAGTCCAGGGCGCTGCCGCCGTGACGCCTGAGTTGATGCAAGCCGGCGCGCGGGTGCGCGGCAAGTTCCAAGAGCGCCTGGCCGCGTCCGCAGGCACCTCGGGGGGCCGCGAAACCAGCTACGGACGTGTGCTGCGGCCTGGCGTCGTGGACGTTGCGCACGGCGCGATCCTCTACCTCGAAGACATCACGGTCAGCTTCGACGGCTTCAAGGCGCTCAACGCCTTGAGCCTGTCGATCGGCGTGGGCGAACTGCGCTGCATCATCGGGCCCAACGGCGCGGGCAAGACGACGCTGATGGACGTCATCACCGGCAAGACACGGCCCGATGCCGGGCGCGCGTACTTCGGCTCGACGATCGACCTGCTGCGCCTGCGCGAGAACCAGATCGCCTCGGTGGGTGTAGGCCGCAAGTTCCAGAAGCCCACCGTGTTCGAGCACTTGAGCGTGTTTCAGAATCTTGAACTCGCGCTCGCCGCCGACCGCGGTGTGCGCGCCGCGCTCTGGTTTCGCCTGAGCGGCGAGCAGCGCGACCGGATTGGCGCGATGCTGCAACTCATCCACCTGAAAGACAGCGCGCAACGGGTCGCCGGGCAACTCAGCCACGGCCAGAAGCAGTGGCTGGAAATCGGCATGTTGCTGATGCAAGAGCCGAAACTTCTGCTGCTCGACGAACCGGTGGCGGGAATGACGGATGAAGAAACGGATCGCACCGCCGAGCTGTTCCTGTCTTTGGAAGGCAGCCACTCGCTGGTGGTCGTCGAACACGACATGAAGTTCATCGCCGCGCTCACCCAGGGCCGCTTGAGCCGGCGCGTCACGGTATTGCACGAAGGCAGCGTGCTTGCCGAGGGCAGTCTGGCCGAAGTGCAAGCCAATCACAACGTGATCGAGGTTTACCTTGGGCGCTGATCCGATGCTCGTTGTGGACGGCGTGAACCAGTATTACGGCGGCTCGCACATCCTGCGCGACGTGGCATTCGAGGCCCGCCTGGGCGAGGTCACCGTCGTTCTCGGCCGCAACGGAGTGGGCAAGACGACGTTGCTCAAGACCTTGATGGGCGTCGTGCCGCTGAAAACCGGCCGCATTCGCCTGGCCGGCGCAGACATTGCGCGTGCCACGCCCTACGAGCGGGTGCGCCAGGGCGTGGGTTACGTGCCGCAAGGGCGCGATATCTTCGCGCGTCTCAGCGTTCAGGAAAACCTGGCGATGGGTCTCGCGTATCGACCTGCGAGCACGCCACTGCCTGCCGAGCTGTTTGAATTGTTCCCGGTGCTTGGGCAGATGTTGCACCGGCGCGGTGGCGACCTCTCCGGCGGCCAGCAGCAGCAACTCGCGATCGCGCGCGCCCTTGCGGCCGGCCCGAAACTGCTGATCCTGGACGAGCCCACCGAAGGCATCCAACCGAACATCATCAAAGACATCGGTCGCGTGATCCGCATGCTCAGCCAGCGCAAGACGATGGCCATCGTGCTCGTCGAGCAGTACTACGACTTTGCCGCGGAACTCGCCGACCAGTATCTCGTGATGGAACGAGGCCAGGTCGTGCAGCGCGGCAGGGGCTGCGACATGCAGGCCGACGGCGTGCGCCGGCGCATGTCGATCTGAATTCGGCGCGCCGCGCAGGTTCGCGCGTCAGGGCGCGCCGAGCGCCGCTGCAATCTCGGCACGAATCAGCGTGCCCGCGCCCGGCGCGGAGTCGACCTGCAACACGCCGCCGAGCAGCTTGACGCGTTCGCGCATGCCCACCAGGCCGAGGCGGTCGGTGGACCCGGTGAGCGTGGCGTCGAAGCCGACACCGTCGTCGCGCACTTGCAGCGTCACGGTGTCTGCGCACCTGCCCAGGCTCACCTCAACGCAGCTGGCCTGCGAGTGGCGCGCCGCGTTCGTCAGCGCTTCCTGGCACACGCGATAGACGGCTTCGGTGAGGTGCCGCGAAAACGTGCGCGGGTCGCAAGCGATGTCCAGGTTCACAGTCATCTGGCTGAGGCGCTCGTGCTGGGTGCACAGGCCGTGCAGCGCGGCGCTCAGGCCCAATTCGTCGAGCACGGGCGAGCGCAGCTCGTGCCACAGCGTGCGCAGGCGCACGATGGCGTTGCCCACCAGCCCCTTGGCCGTGGCCAGGGGGCTGTGCCTGCTTTCGCCCCCGGCCTGCCGGTCCACCGTGGCGAGCGCCATTTGCACGGCGGTCAATACCTGGCCGACTTCGTCATGCAGTTCGCGTGCCACGCGGTGGCGCTCGTCCTCCTGGGCGCGCAACAGCCGGCCGCTGAGCGCCGACACTTGCGCGGCGTACTGTTGCAGGCGCGCCTCGGCCTGGCGGCGTTCGGTGATGTCTTCGATGACGCTGATGCGGTACAGGTGCCGGCCCATGGCGTCGCTGACGGCGGCCACGCTGAGCCGCGCCCAGACGATGCCGCCGTCGCTGCACACGTAGCGCTTTTCCAGGGCGAAGTTCTGCAACTCGCCGGCCTCCATGGGCGTGGCCAGCGCCGCGTTGGCCGGCCAGTCTTCGAAATAGGTGATGTCGCGAATCGACATTCCCACCAGCGTGGCTTTCGGGTAACCCAGGACTTCGCAGATGCGCTGGTTCGCGTCGATGATGCGGCGGTCCTTCGCGATGACGAGAATGCCCACGGGTGCGTCGCGCATCACGGCGCGAAACCGCGCCTCGCTTTCGGCCAACGCCTCGGTGCGGCGTTCGATGCGCACCTCGAGTTCACGGTTCAGCGCCGCCAGCGCCAATTCGGCTTGTTTGCGCGCGGTGATGTCGGTGCTTGTGCCCGTCGCGCGCAGGGGTCGGTTCGCCGGGTTGTCGCGCGCGACGATTCGGGCCTGCATGTGGCGCCACGTCAGGCTGCCGTCACCCTGGCGGACCCGGTACTCGATTGAAAAATCCGCCACGGCACCGTCGCGAATCCGCTCAAATTGCCGGGCAAGCTCCGCAGCGTCTTCGGGCACGACATTGGACGAGGCGTCCTGCAGCCCGAGTTCGGCCACTGAACCCGGGCCGCCGAAGCGCGGCGCGCCGTGTAAGGTCACGCGCGAGTCGGGCAAGTGCAGTTCGAAAACAAAGGTGTTGGCTGCGCTCAAGGCCTCTTCGAAACGCCGTGTCGACTGCTCGAGCGCCGCAGCACTTTGTGCCAGAGCGCGCTCGGTGCGTCGGCGCTCGGTCGCGTCGCGCCCGATTCCTACCAGCCCCTCGACACGCCCGTCGGCGCCGCGAATCGGCGCCCGCACGATTTCCAACCAGCCGCGGCCGAACCTGGCCTCGCGTTCCAGGCGTGTGGGGCCGGGCGCGCGCATCGCGAGTTCGTCTTCCAGGGCATCTTGCTCGGCGGCCACGCCGGGCCGCAGTTCTTTGAGCGTCTTGCCGACAACCGCCTGCATCGGCAGGTCCAGGACCGAGGCTTCGCTGCGGTTCAGCGCAAGAAAGCGCCCCTGCGCGTCCTTCAACCAGGCGCGTTCGGGCATGCCGTCGAGCAGGGTGCGCAATTGCCGCTCGGTGCGCGCGAGCGCGTTGAGGTGCTCGGCCTGCGTGATCGCATGCAGCACGACGCTGGAAAGCTCGCGCACGAAGTCTTGTTCTTCGTCCGTCCAGTGCCTGGGTGCTCCAATGTGTTCGACGCACAAGGCGCCTGCCAGGCGCCCCCCGATGCGCAACGGCGCATCGAGCATCGACGTGACGCCAAGCGTCCCCCACCAAGGAGCGAACTCGCTGCTCCGCGGATCGATGAGGCATTCGTCTGCGGCGATCACGTCGCCGGCGTCGAGTGCCGCGAGGTGGCGCGGGAAGCTCGTGCAGTCGAGCCGCTCGCCCGGCTCGTGTACCGAGTCGGAGGCGCGAAATCGGCTGAGGCACTGCAAGAACTCGCCATCGCCCTGCACGCGCCAGACGCTGACGCGCGCCGCGCCGAGGGCGCGTGCCGCAGCTTGTGTCGCGGCACGCACGAACGCGCCGGAGTCGGCGATGTCGACTTCGCGCAAGCCCAGCAAGACCCGGCTCAGTTCGAGCGCCCTTTGCGCGCGCGAGCCGGCGCCGATGCCTCTTTGGACCTGTTTTTGTGCGTCGATATCGTTCAGCACGACGCGTCGCATCGGCGCGCCGGTGGCGTCCAGCATTGCACTGACCGCCATGAGCGTCCAACCTGGCGCACCTCCGGGCTTGCGGATGCGCAGTTCGCTTGACGCCGTTTCCCCAGGCCGCCCGATCAACTCGGCGTAAACCGCAGCGTCTTCGTCTGCGATGAAGGCCAGCATCGGCTGCCCGGGCAGCGCGCATTGCGACACGCCAAGGAGCGTGGCGGCAGCTTGGTTCGCGGCGACGATCAGGCCGTTTGCGCTGACCGTGCAATAGCCCACCGGCGCGCGGTCGAACAGATCGAAATACAGGGAGCGCTGCGCTTCCAGCTCCGCCTGGGCCCGCTGAAGCCCGTCGTTTTGAATTGCCAATTCGATTTGATGCAGTCTCGCTTCGCCACCGCCTTCAGCAGCGCTGCGGGTGATTTGTTTCGTCGCCATGCACGCCATTCTCTCGGAACAAGGTGCATTTTGCGCCGAAGGCGGCGCAGGGCGCGCGGGAGGCATGGCTTCGGACGTGCACGCCGGCATTGGCTGCGTGCCGGCACCGCTGGAAAACCGAGCCGGTCATGACCGGATTAACATTGCACCCCTGCACTGTCAGGCTTTTTCATGAACACGCCCCTGCCGACTCCCTTGCTGCCGCGCGTTTCCACCTGGTTCGCTGGCGGCACCAACGTGCGGTCGGAACCCGTGCAAGATGCGCCACACGACGTGCCGCAGCGCGCGATCGGCCGGGTCCGCGTCGTCCTGACCGATGACCATCAATTGGTGCGCGCAGGGCTGCGCCTGCTGCTCGCGCAAATGCCTCTGATTGAGGTCGTCGCCGAGGCGGGTGATGGTTTTGAGGCGCTGCGCCAGATTGCCCTGCACGAGCCTGCGATTGCCTTGCTCGACGTCTCCATGCCTGGCATGAGCGGGCTGGAGGTGCTGCGCGAAGTGCGCGCCAGACATCCGCAGACCAAGGTCCTGGTGCTGTCGATGTACGACAACCAGGAATACGTGACCGAGGCCATCCAAGCGGGCGCGGCGGGCTACCTTTTGAAGGACTGCGCGGTCGACGAACTCGCGCGCGCGATGGCGGCGGTTGCGCGCGGCGAGACCTACCTCAGCCCCAGTGTGTCGCACCAGCTGGTCCGGGCGATCACCCATCCGAGCGGAAGTCTTGCCGACAGCCCGTTGACGCCGCGCCAGGAAGAAATCCTTCGCCTCGTTGCGGGTGGCGGCTCGAGCAGGGAAATCGCTCAGCAACTTGGCCTGTCGGTCAAGACGGTGGAAACGCATCGCGCGCAAATCATGGATCGGCTCGCGATCCACGACTTGGCCGGCCTGGTGCGCTACGCAGTACGTACCGGTCTGATCTCCAGCGACGAATAGCTCGCGCGTCCGCCGTAGAACTGCCAGCCCGATCTCGCTCAAAGCGCAGCGGGCGGTTCTTGAGCTGCAGCCTGCCTGAACCCGCCGGCCCGATGCGCCTGCAGTTCGCTGTTTGTGGATCGGACGGCGCCGCGCCGGTGAATAATCCACCGCCCATGACGCTCCAATCGCCTGCGGCGCACCCGCTTCGCCACCCGGCCTTCCTCGGCCTGCTCGGTGGCGGCACGTTCTACTTCATCGGCAACGCGATGCAGGTCATGGCCGCGGCGTGGTTGATGGTCGAGATGACCGGCTCGCCCTTCCTCGCCGCCCTCGTGCAGACGGCGGTGTTCCTGCCCATGTTCGCGCTGTCGCTGCCTGCCGGCGTGCTCGCCGATACGACGGACCGCAAGCATCTGATGCGCAATGCGCTGCTTGTGCAGGGGCTTACCGTGGCGCTGCTGGCCGCGCTGCTGATGGCCGGCTGGGCCGGGCCGACAAGCCTGTTGCTCTTCACCTGTGTGGCCGGTTCCTGCACGGCGCTGCTCTCGCCAGCGTGGAATTCGACGGTGGCGGATTCGGTTCCGCGCGAAGAACTGCCGCAGGCGATCGTCGCGGTGGCGATTGCGTACAACGTGGCGCGTGCCGTGGGCCCTGCGGTCGCCGGCTTTGTCTTCGCCCACGCCGGGCCTGCGTGGGTGTTTGCATTGGCGGTGGCCGGCATCGTGGCGATGTGGCGCGGCGTTGTGCGCAACCCACCGCGGGCACACCCGGTGTCGCGCCTGCCGGCCGAGCGGCTGTGGGGCGGGACGCTCAGCGCACTGCGGTTTGCGCGCCACTCGCCCGCGGTGCTCGCCCAGCTCGTGCGCACCATGGCGTACAGCGGCGCCGGTTCGGCGCTTTGGGCGCTGCTGCCGGTGATCGGCCAGCGCCAACTGGGTCTGGGCGCCGCGGGCTTTGGGCTGCTGATGGGTTGTCTCGGAGGTGGCGCCATTCTTGCGGGCCTGGTGGTGGGCCGGCTGCGGGCTCGAGTCGGCATTGAAGTGATCGTGCGCGGCGGCTGCGTCGTCTACGCGCTGGCGATGCTGAGCGCGGCGCTATCGACGTCTCACGCCCTGGTCTACGCTGCGCTCGTGCTCGGCGGCGGCGCGTGGATGGCAGTGATGTCGACCTTCAACACCGCCACCCAGACGAGTGTCCCCCCGTGGGTGCGCTCGCGTGCGACCGCCCTGCACACCTTGAGCGCGCTGGGTTCGTTTGCCGTCTGCTCGGCATTCTGGGGCGCGCTGACGAATCTGATTGACGTGACCGCGACCCTCTGCGTGGCAGCCGCAGCCATGGCCGCCGGGCTGCTCCTGGCGCGGCCGTTTCCGCTGCGCATGGGCGACAAGACGGAGGTGACGCAGGTCGCGTCGATGTTCGAGGAGTTGTCGGTGGCGGACGAACCGGACCCCGAAGCCGGCCCGGTTGCGGTGGAAATCGGCTACCGCATTCGCGCCGACCAGACCGAAACCTTCCTCGAAGCGGTGAGCCACCTGCGCGCGCCGCGCCGGCGCGACGGCGCGACGCTGTGGCGCGTCTATCGCGACCTGGGCGATGCGTCGCGCTACTGCGAGCGTTTCATCGTCACCTCATGGGCCGACTATCTGCACCAGCGCTCGCGCGCGACGCTGGCGGATCAGCAGCTCGAGGCGCAGGTGCGCGAATGTCTGATTCCCGGCGAAGCGGTGATCACGCAGCACTACATCGCCGAGTTGTGAGCGCCCCACGGACGCCGCCTTGCGGCGCCCGTCCCCCGTGGGGATCGAGCAAAGTGGCAAAGCCACTTTTGCTCAAGAGCGCCCCCAGGCCGGCCGAGCCGGCCGCCCCGCGCGGCTATTTGCCGGGCAGCAAACGCCGTAGCCTCGCGGCCCATCTCTTGCCCTGCGTATGCGAAGCACGTTCGCCCTGAGCGCGCGCAGGCGCCACGCCGGGCACATCTGCGGCCAACTGCGCCAGCGACTCGAACACCAGGCGCCGCGGGCTGAGGCGCAGGCCAAGCGCCTGCTCGATTTCGCCGACGGCGCGCATCGCCAGCAGCGAGTGACCGCCGAGATCGAAGAAGTTGTCGCTCGGTGCGACGCTGGCCACACCGAGCAGTCGTTTCCAGACCTCGGCGATGGCTCGCTCTTGCGCCGTGCCGCGGGCGGCCGGAATCGGCGCTTCGGCGCTGCCCTGCGCCGGCGGTGGCAACTGGCTTCGATCGAGTTTGCCGTTGGGCAACAGGGGGAGCTCGTTCAGCAGCATGAAGTGCTGCGGCAGCATGTACTGCGGCAGCGCCCTCCGCAAATGCTCGCGCAACTCCGCGGGCGTCGGCGCGCTGCCGCGTGGCACGACGTAGGCGACGATGCGCACGTCACCGGGTGCGTCTTCGCGAACCATCGCGAGGTTGCGCGCAACGCCCGGGTGTGTCGCCAACTGGGCCTCGATTTCCCCGAGCTCGATGCGGTGGCCGCGGATCTTCACCTGGTGGTCCAGGCGCCCCAGGTGTTCGAGCTGACCGTCGTGGTGCCAGCGTCCGAGGTCGCCGGTGCGGTACATGCGACTCTGCAGATTGCCGATGTCGCGCACAAAACGCTCGTCGGTCAGCTCGGCCCGGTGCAGATAACCCAGCGCCACGCCTGCGCCGCCGATGTAAATTTCGCCGGGCGTGCCGATCAGGCACGGCTGCCCTGCGGTGTCGAGCACGTGCACCTGGGTGTTGGCGATGGGCCGGCCGATGCGAATGCCCTTTTCGGGGTGCACAACGCGCCAGCAGGTGGACCAGACCGTTGTCTCGGTGGGGCCATACATGTTCCACAACGCGTCGACGCGCTCGAGCAAGGCCTGCGCCAGGTCCAGCGGCAGCGCTTCGCCGCCGATCAAGGCCTTGAAGCCCGGCGCGCCGCGCCAGCCGGCGTCGATGAGCATGCGCCAGGTCGAGGGCGTGGCCTGCATGAGCGTCGCGTGGCGCGATTCGAGCAGCGCGCGCAAGGCGCGGCCATCGACGTTTTGCTCGGCGCTGGCCAGAATCACGAGCGCACCCACCGACAAGGGCAACAGCAGCTCGAGCACGGCGATGTCGAAACTCAGCGTCGTCACGGCGAGCACCCGGTCGTGCGCGCACAGCCCCGGCTGCTCTGCCATGCTCGCCAAAAAATTGAGCACCGCGCCGTGCGGCACGCTCACGCCCTTGGGCTTGCCGGTCGAGCCCGACGTGTAGATCACGTAGGCGGGGTCGTTGGGGCCTGCGTCCCGCAGTTCGTCGGGCGCGAGCGCGTGATCCGCCTGAACGCTGATTTGCTCGGCGTCCGCGTCAAGCCACAGCGACTGCGCGCGTGGCCAATCGAGCGCAGGCGCGTGCGCGCTTTGCGTGACGAGCAATTTCAGCCTGGCGTCGCACGCCATCAACGCCAGGCGCTCGGACGGGTAGGCGGGATCGAGCGGCACATAGGCCGCGCCGGATTTGAGGATCGCCAGCTGTGCGACCACCATTGCACTGCCGCGGCCTACCGCCAGGCCGACCAGGCCGCCGCGCCCAACGCCGCGTTCGCGCAGGGCGCGGGCGAGGCGGTTGCTTTGCGCGTCGAGCTGGGCGTAGGTCAGGGTCGCATGCGTGTCCTGCAGGGCCGGCCGTTGCGCGAAGCGCTGTGCCGCCGTGCCCAGCAACTCGGCCAGGTTGCGCTGCGCTGCCACGGGCTGGGTGGAATCGTTCCAGTGCGCCAGCGTGCGGCGCATCGCGCTGCTCAACACGTTGATGTCGCAGATTCGCACGGCCGGGTCGGCGAGCACGCTCTCCAGCAGCACCATGAATGCGTCCAGCAGGCCTTGTGCGGCGGCGGCGCTGAACAATTCGGTCGAGTAGGTCAACTGGCATTCGCGGCTGCTGTGGAGGTCGACGAGCAGCGCGAGTTCGAACTGCGCGGCGCCGACGTCCACCTCGAAAGGTCGGCACTGCAATCCGGCAAAACCGTCCAGGCGAAACGGCGCGTTCACGAGATTGAACATGACTTGCACGAGCGGCGCGCGCAGCGGGTCGCGCGGCGCGTCGACGCACTCAACCAGTTGCTCGAACGGCGTGTCCTGGTTGGCAAAGGCCTGCAACGCGGTTTCCTTGACCATCGCCAGGAGCTGGGCGAAGCTCGGGTGGCCCGCCAGATCGCTGCGCAGCACGAGCGTATTGATCAAGGTGCCCACCACCGACTCGGCGTGCGTGTTCTGCCGGTTCGCCACGGGAACGGCGACCGCAATGTCGGTGCTGCCGCTGACGCGGGCGAGCAGCGCCTGGAAGCAGGCCAGCAGCGTCATGAACGGCGTGGTACCCGCGCTTCGGCTGAAATGCGCGATCTTCTCGAGAAGCGCTTGCGTCAGGACAGCACGCACCAGGGCTCCTCGACCCTCGAGCGCGCCGTGGCGGGGCAGGTCGGTGGGCAAGGGCAGCGGCGCCAGGCCTTGCAGGCGACTGCGCCAATGGTCGAGTTGCGTCGCGCCCGCCGCGGTGTGCCCCTGGGCGAGTTGCCAGGCGGCGTAGTCGACGTGGTCGAACGGCTTCGCCGCGAGCGGGCTCGGGTTGCCGTCGAGCCGCGCCCGATAGACCTGCCTCAATTCGTCAAGCAGGACGCCGAACGACCAGTGGTCGCCGATCGCGTGGTGCATCACCCAATGCAGCACGTGGTCCTGTGGCCCGAGCTGCAGCAGGGCGATCCGGTAGAGGCCGGGAGCGGACAGTTCGAAGGGCTGCTGGGTCAGGGTGTTGACGATGCGGCGCGCCTGGACTTCGCGCTGCGCCGCCGGTGTGTCGCACAGGTCGAAACGCTCGAAGTTGAGCGCTGCGGGTTCAGCGATGCGCTGCATGGGCGTGTCGCCGAGCGCCTCGAAGTGGCTGCGAAACGCCTCGTGGCGCAGCATCACGATCTCGATCGCGCTGCGCAGCGCGGCCTCGTCGAGCGCACCTGCCAGGCGCAGCGAAAGCCAGATGTGGTACGCCGCAGTCGAGGGGTTGAGCTGTTGCGCGAGCCACATGCGGCGCTGCGAGAACGTGGTGGGCAGCGTGCCGTCGCGGCGCGCCAGGCGCTGCGGCACAGCCATGTCGTCGGCCGGAACGCCGTCGGGGCTGCCCGGTGCCGCGCCGGCGGCGCCGCGCGGCGGCTGGTCCGCAGTAGCCGCATCGCGCTGGGCTGCGAGATCGGCTGCGAGATCGGCCAGAATGGGATTGTCGAAAATCGCGCGCACCGCCAGCGTGACTCCCAAGTCACGGCGCACCCGCGACAGCACTTGCGTCGCGAGCAACGAGTGCCCGCCCAGTTCGAAGAAGTCATCGTGCCGGCCGATCCCTTCGATCCCCAGCACTTCGCTCCAGATGCGCGCGAGCAGCACTTCGATGGCGCCCTGCGGCGCATCGAAGTCCTGGCTGGCGAAGGCGCGCGCGCCAGGGGCGGGCAGCGCCAAACGGTCGACCTTGCCGTTGGGCGACAGCGGCAAGGCCGCGAGCACCAGGTAGGCGCCAGGCAGCATGTAATCGGGCAAGTGCTGCGCCATGTGGCGGCGCAGCGCTGCAACAAGTGCCCGGGGGTCGGCGCCTGCAGCCTCGCGATCGGCCGGGACGACGTAGGCCACGAGCGCCTGCCCGCCCGAGGGCGATGCCTTGGCCATCGCCAGGGCGTCGCGCACGCCGGGCGCCTTGCGCAAGTGGTATTCGACTTCGCCGATTTCGATGCGCATGCCGCGCACCTTGATCTGGAAGTCGTTGCGGCCGAGGATTTCCAGCCAGCCGGCGTCGCTGAAGCGCCCCATGTCGCCGGTGCGGTAGAAGCGCTGGCCGTCGATGTCGACAAACTTTTCGGCGGTGAGCTCGGGCCGGTTCAGATAGCCTTTAACGATGCCGGCCCCGGCAAAACAGATCTCGCCGGCAATTCCCGCGGGAACCGGGTTCAGCGCCGCGTCGAGCACGCGCACGGCGACGTTGTCGAAAGGGCGGCCGACAAAGGTGCGGGTCACGTTCACGTCGCGCGGCGCCGGGTAGGTGCAGCCCATGCAGCTGATCTCGCTGCAGCCGTAGATGACAAACACCTCGGCGTTGACGAAGGTCTCTTTCAGCGCTTCCAGAAGTTCGGGGGGGACCATGTCGCCGCCGGACGAGGCATGCCGGACCCCGGCAAACCGGCGCGGGGCCGGGCCGGTTTCGCGAAGGTGCGCGAGCAGGTTCTTCAGCAGGCTCGGGCCGGCGTGAAAGAACGTCACTTCGCTCAGCGTGTCGGCCAGGCGCTCCAGGTCCAGCACGTGTTCGCGTTCGAGCACGACCAGCGTCGCCCCCGAGACCAGTGGCGCCATCAGCTCGAACATGCTGATGCTGAAGCTGAACCGGGCGATCGCCGGCATCACGTCGTGCGCGCCGATCTGGTAGCGCTCGCATGCGAGCTGCAGATAGGCGCGCACGTTGGCGCGGCTCGCCATCACGCCCTTGGGTTGGCCCGTCGTTCCCGAGGTGTAGTAGATCGACGCCGTCTGCGACGCCTGCAATGGCAGCGCCGGGTTCGTCGTCGGCAGGCGCTCCAGAAGTGCCGTGGCGCTGTCCAGTGCCAAGTGCGCCGTGCCGTCCAGGGCCAGGCGCTCCAGCAGGTGAGCCTGCGTGAGCACGAGCTTGGGCTGGGTATCGTCCAGAATCGCGCGGATGCGTGCCGACGGATAGCCCGGATCGAGCGGCACGTACACGGCGCCGGCCTTGAAGATGGCGAGCAAGGCGATGGCGATGTCGACACTGGGTTCGACACAAACCACGACCGCATCGTCGACGACGATGCCTTGCGCGCGCAGGCAGTGCGCGAGTTGATTGGCGCGCTGGTTGAGCTGCGCGTAGCTGAGCGTCTGATCGCGAAAGCGCAGCGCCGTCGCGTCGGGGCGTGCCGCGCAATGCGCCTCGAACGACTCGTGCGCCAGCGCGTCGGGCAATGCCCGCGCACGGCCGGTGCCCATCGCGGCGAGCCAGTCGCTCTCGAGCGCGCTGAGCAGCGGCAGGCGCAGCAGGGGGGCGTCGAACGGCGCGGGCCCTGCGGCGCGCACGTGGCTGAGCATCACGTCGAGGTGGCCGGCCCAGCGCGCCACGCTGGCGGCCTTGAACTGCAAGGCGTTGTAGACGAGGGCGCACTGGCGCTTCGTTCCCGAGCCGCTGATCACCCAATGCAAGTCGGCGCGGCGCAGCTCGGGTGGCGCTGCGCCGAGCAGCGCCAGGACTTCGGCGTCGCCGCCGAGGTCCGAATCGATGAAGCTTATCGCCGCGCGGCACTGAGCCGCGCCGGCGCTCGCCACGGCCACCACCGCGAGCTGCGCATCAACTTGTGCCAGCAGCGCGCGCAAGGTGACGTCAGCGCTGGTGCGCAAGTGCAGCAGCGAGCGGCTCAGCAGTTGTCCCGAAGCCAGCAAACGCGTGCCCAGCAGGGGAATGAGTTCCTGGCCGTTGTAGCGCGACAGGGCGACGGCAAACAGCGCGCAGAGCAGCGCGTCGGGCGCGATGCCCGCAATCGACACGCCGTGCATCACGAAAGCGTGGCTCGCGGCCAAGTTGCCCGGGGCTGCGCCGCGCGCGAAGTCGAACGGAAGCTGCAAGCCGGTGGCGTCGACCGCCGACGCCGGTTCGCTTGCAGGTACGAGGTGACGGGAAAGAAGGGATTCCATGCCTGCTGCTTTTCGGCCTTTTTCCGGGGAAACTTGAGCCGGCGATTGCACCGCGCTGCCGCGAATTCCTCACGTGTCCGCGTTGGCTTTCGGGTCAGTTGTGCCACCGCGCGTCGCGCGCCCCGTGATACGCAGATGCCGTGTGGAGGATTGCTTTCGGCCCAAAGCGGCACCGGCGCACATTGAGGCGTACAAGACTCCGTGCTCAGGTGCGCCAAACGCGCGGCGGGCAAGCGGGCAGGTTCCATGCCATGACTCGCCAAGCAGCCCACACGCTGCTGAACAATTGCATCAACGGCTCCACCCGCGGCGCCAGCGCGCGCAGCAGCACGAGCTGGGCGTGCGGCGAGGTGGCGCCGGTGCTGGCGTGCAGCGAGTGCGTGCCGCTGGCGTGGCGCGCCGCTTCGAGCAGCGCGTCGCGCCGGTCCTGCGGCAGCGCCGTTCCCGCAGCGAACCACATCAAGCCGAGAACCCGCTGCCCGGCGAATCCGAGCGGCGAATTCAGCAGGCGCTGGTCCGCACCGTCGATCGCGCCGTGCTCGAGCCAGAAGCGATTGACTTCTATGGTCTGGGTCACGCTGCCGCTGTCGAAGTCTTCGCCGCTGGCGGGCAGGCCCAGGGCGAGTGCGTCCC
>JBEBHW010000428.1:0-3921 GCA_040081145.1 Burkholderiaceae bacterium | reverse complement strand
CCTGGTGGGCGGCTCGATTGGCGCGTGGCGCATGGCCACAGCGTGCCTGCCCGACGCCAACGCCGGTTTCGCTCAATTGGCGCACGACTACATTACTCAAGACTACCCGCACGCGCCGGGCCAGCTGCCCGCCCCCGCAGTGGTGAGCGCGCTGTTCAGGCGCCAGATCGAACGCAGCTTCGGCGGGCGCGAGTCCGCCGTGCTCGGCCATGCACGCTATCGCCTGCACATTTTCACGAGCCGTGGGCGGCATGTATTGCGCCGCGAAGGCAAGTTGCGCACGCCCCTGGGATACCTCGGCGCGTTTGCGGCGAACGCGTTGAGCCGGCGCGCCATGGGGGCGTGGCTCGAGCGCGTCGTGTTCTCCGATCCGCGCGATCCATTGCCCTTGCGCCTGCAGCGCTACCGAACCCGGCGCGTCGCGCTCACGCCCGAGAACCTGCAGCTCGGCATGCTCGCGAGCTGCTCGATTCCTTTCGTCCTGCAAGCCGTGCACGACATCCCCGGAGCGCCGCGCGGCGCATATTGGGACGGTGGCATCACCGACTATCACCTGCACCTCGACTACGCGACGCTGCGCGACGCAAACGAGTCGCGCGATTCCGCTCTCGTGCTCTACCCGCACTTTCAGGACACGGTGGTCCCGGGTTGGCTCGACAAGCCGTTCTTGCGCAGGCACCGCGCCACTCCCGATCTGGACAACGTCGTCTTGCTGTCGCCCACGCCCGAGTTCGTGCGCTCGCTACCGAACGCGAAGTTGCCCGACAGGACCGACTTCAAACGCTACGTCGACGACCCGAAAGCGCGCATCGTGGCGTGGCAGACCGCAGTGCGTGAAAGCGAGCGCCTGCGCGATCAGTTTGTGCGCTGGCTCGAGCGCGCCGACGCTGGCTCGGTGCTGCCGCTGCGCTGAGCGGCTTGGCCGCTCTCAGGCGTAGGCCGCGGGGTCGAGTGAGCCATGGACGAAGAACAGCGCCCCCACATCGGACTGGATTGCCCCGTGGCGGCTGTCTTGCGGTGCGAGCTGATACTCGCCGCCGCGCAGCAAGGTGTCGCCGATGAAGGCCTCGCCGGCGAGCATCATGCACTCCTCTTCAAGGCTGTGGCTGTGCGAACTTACGCTTGCGCCAGCACGCATGCGCACCAGCACGGAGCGCCGCGCACCGCCGTTCCACAGCTCCTTGACGCGCACGCCGGGACTGAAGTCCTGCCAGGTCGAATCGTCGACGAGGCTCGAAAAGTGGACAGCGGTCGTGGCGGGCTGGGGTGGAGCGCTAAGGCGCAGGTAGAAGCGCGCTCCTGTGGCACCGGCGCGCAACCCGTGCGCCGCATCGTGCGGCGTGCACGCTGCGTCGCCGCAGTCCAGGGCCAACATGCCGACGAACAACTGCCCGCCGAGCAAGACGACTTCCTGCTGAGTCGCCACTGGGGAGGCGACAAACGTCGCGCCCGCAGCCAGCTCGACGAGCGCCGACAGCGCCACTGGGGTCTGCGCGAGCGCTTTGCTGCGCACACCCGAGCGCGGCGTGTGCCATGTTCCGGCGTCGCGTCGCACCGTGGCGAACTGGCTCTCGTGCGCGGCGCTGCGTTGCACGCGCTGGAACAGGCGTGCACGCAACTCTGCAGTGTTGGCTTCAGTGGGCGAGGTTCCTGGAGCGTTGTTCAGAATGTCGTTCATGATGCGTGTGCCCCTGTCTTGACACCGTTCGATGCGAGATGAATTTGCAGCGAAGCGAGCGCGCGGCGAATATGAGACTTGACGGTGCCCAGTGGCAACGCCGTCGTCGTCGCGATCTCCTCGTGCGTGAGGCCGCGGTAGAACGCGAGCGACAGCAGTTGGCGTGGCAGCGGCTCCAGGCAGAGCAGGGCCGTATTCAGGTAGTTTTCGGTTTGTGACGTCGACAGCACTTCGGCCGGGTCGTCGCGTGAGTCTCCCGCATCGTCGAGCAGGGTTTCGGGCTCGGGGTGCGGCAGCGCGACGTCGGCGCGGCGCAAATGATCGAGCGCCCGGCTGCGCGCCAGCGTGAATAGCCACGCCAGCACCGCGCCGCGTCGCGCATCAAAACGCAGCGCCTGGCGCCAGACCTGCCAGTACACGTCTTCCGTGACCTCTTCGGCGCATTGCAGATTCCGCGTGATGGTTCGGACCATGCTGAAGATGCGGCTCGACGTTGCGTCGTAGAGGTCGCCGAGTGCCTTCTCGTCGGACTGGGCGATCCTGGCGACAAGCTCGGCAAGGCGCTGCGGCTCTGCCGGATCCGAGGTCGTGACGAGTCGCAGCCGAATCGGCGCGGGTTCTGCGGCGGGTTCGGTCTGGGTCTGCGCAAATAACTCATCGATCCCGAGCCCGTCGGCGACGGCTGGTTCAGCGTCATTCATGTATCGATTCTCCATTGCGGCGGGCATATGGGATTACGTGACTGCAAGACGTCTGGATGCAGGATTCTAGAAATTCCCTGCGCCACGGAAAACCGGCATCGCAACAGATCGGCCTGACTCGTGCCGATCGACTCGCCGGTCCAGGCCCTCTCGAGCGCTACGCAAGGCGCGACGTTTCGGATGCAAAGCCCTATCAACCCGTTGCACGAGCCGGGTCAGGGCAACCAGGGGCTGCGCGCGTGCAACGGCTATCGCTACGAGTTTCACATCGGCAAGGGCGAAAGCATGAAGTCGCGCGTGATCTATCGCGTGGAATTCAAGAACACGCTCGTTCCCGAAGCGGCGCCAAGCCCGTCGGACCCGCTGGGCGGCGGCAACGAGTTGCTCTGGCAGTTGACCGGTGGCAGCGAGACGATGAAGGTGACGCGAATCGTGCGCGGCGAGTCAGCGCTTGACGACGACGATGACGAGCGTCAGGCGACGGTTCTGGGCAACGACTTGCCAGTGCTGCCGAACAACCACGGCCCGCAAACCGACCGGCTCGTCTATGGGCTCGGCCCCTTCATGGGCTATCAAACCGGAGATACGACGAGCCGTGAAGTTGGCTTGTACAACCAGGCGTTCGTCGACACTTTCACTAAGCCCCTCTCCAACGGCGGGCGCATCATCGCCGGTCAGTTCGACGATCCGTACCAGCTCGACGAAAAAGGCATCTTCGATCTCGTCAATCTCGGCCGAACCGATCTCGGCGGAATTCTTGGCGCGCGCGATCCGATGCGTGCCCCCATCGAAGACGTGTTCACCGGCTTCAACATCTTCTCGATCGCGCTCGAAGTGCCGATGAGCGACATCTTCCCGAACGGCGTTCCGCACGCCGGCGTCGAAATCAAGACATCGACCGACAGCCTGATTCGCGTGCACGCGAAGATCAAGCGCCAGCAGACGCAAACCGTCGATGCGAGCAACATCATCACGGGCCTGCGAGGTTCCGGACGCTGGGTGCAAGTGGGCCGCAATGCGCTGCCGCTGTTCAACGCCGGCTTGGTGGGAACGCAACGCCAAACGCTTTATCTGCGCAGCAGCCCGATGCTGGACGTGACCAATTTCGGTGCCGACGTGTTGTATCCGGTTCTCGTGCGCGACGCCGAGGCGCTGGGAATCTACGCCGCGCTGGGCGTGCCGGCGGCCTCGGTGACAGCACTCAAGGGGCCGCGTCTGGACATCATCAACGCAATCAACCTGAACCGGCCGATTCCGGTTGCCGACGGCTTCACGGGTGACGTGATCACGCTCGACGCCGCGCTCGACTCGAGTTTTCCGAATGGTCGGCGTTTGGGCGGTGGCACGGCTGCAAACCGGAACCAGGTGAACGTGAACAGCGTCTTGCTTAGCCTGATCGCCGCAGGCAACCCGGGCGCAGGCCTGTTCAAAGGCGTCGAGGTGAACGACAAGAACTTTCTCGATCGATTCCCCTTCCTTGCGCCGGCGCACCAGGGCCTGTTGCAAGGGCATGGCGGAATCAACGTGCCGACGGTGCCGGAC
>JBEBHW010000427.1:0-3925 GCA_040081145.1 Burkholderiaceae bacterium | reverse complement strand
CGTCGGCCACCGCGCGACGAACCGGGTGCTGCTGGGCACGCTGCTGCAGTGGCCGAAAGCGCGGTGGGAGGAGATTCGCCTGCGCAACAAGTTCTTCTACGCGGTGCGGCTCGGCGCCCTGCCCGACATCACGACGATCGCGCTCAGCGGCAGCAAGGCGGGCGGGCGCCAAGCCGGGCTGATCATGTGACGCTCCCAGGTCATGCGGCAGCGGCGAGCCTGGACGCGGCGCCACTCAGGATGATCTGCCGGATCTTCTGACTGGTGATCCGTGCGCCATCGGTCGCGATGGGGTGCGCCGATGGCGGCGCGCCGATGGCGTGCAAGATTTTTGCCTTGAGGTCTTCGGCGGCGAGGTCAGCGGGCGCCAGCGTCGTCAGCAGACCCTTTTGCGCGAATTTCTCGATTCGCAAACTCTGCTCGGGGTTGCCCTGGTAGGGGTAGGCGAGCGCTGGCGTGCGTGCCGTGATGACGTCGAGCAAGGTGTTGTCGCCGCCCATGCTGATCGACGCCGCGGATTCTCGGAGATGGCGTTGAAAGTCGGCGAGGAAGGGCACGATTTGCACGTTCGGGCTGCGCAGCAGCGCCTGCAGCTTGGCCACGTCGCCCGCGCTTGTTCGCGAGCCGGTGGCGAGAACGAAGTGGAAGTCGGGCATGAGCGGCGCGACGCCGATCGCCCCGATGAGCAATTCCGCACCGACATTGCCCCCTCCCTGGCTCACCAATATCTGCTTCTTCCGCGCCGGCCAAGTCGCTGGCGTGGGTGCACTGATGTAGCCGGTATAGACGAGTTTGTCCTCGATCTCGTGCGCCAGCGAAAACGTGTGGTCCAGGCGAATCACATCGGGGTCGCTGCGGACGAACACCGTGTGAATGTGCCTGCGCAGCGTCTGGACCATGCGGCGTTCCGTTTCGAGAGGGCGCGGCACCAGCACTTCGCGCACCGAAGTGAATATCGGGATGGGCCCACTGACGTCACGAACCGCGCTGAACATCGTCATGATTTCCGGTTTGAAACGGCGCCGGCCGAACGGGTAGAACTCGACCACGATGGCGTCATAGCGGCCCTGCACAAAGGCGCCGATCTGCGCGCTGCGCAGCGCCCAGATCGAGTCGACCGTGTCTGCCTCGTCCGGGTCGCGCAGGCCGCCTGAATCTTCATCGTGCAGCAGTGTGGGCAGCCTGAGCGCACGCAAACGGGCGTGTTCGAACATCGTTGCCGTGTCGAGCCCGCCGTAGACCAGGTCGACGTCGGCGAAGGGCACGAGCTCTTCGATGATGCGCAAGCTGCACGCGAGATGGCCCACGCCCACCAGGCTTTGACAGTAGTAGAGGATTCGCATGATGCAGGCCCGGTTCGGCAAGCGTCAATGGACGGCGCAGGGAGAGTTTGCGGCTTGAGGTTGCGCTGACCCGCAGCTCGGCGCTGCAGGCAGCAAGTCGCGCATGCGCGTCCAGCGCGCCTTCGGGTGGCGAGCCCAGCGGCCCAGCAGCGCTTGCAGCGCAGCGAACTCGGCGTCGCTCATGGCAGCGTGGTGCAGCATCAGGCCGATGCAGGCGCCGCCCCTCATGTGCTGCGCAAGATCCTGCGCGATGTGCAGCGCAGGATCAGCTTGCTCGGTCACTGCCATGCGCCACTGTTTGCTCCAGTCGGTGTGCACGTCGATCTCTGGCAGCGCCAGTTGCTGCGGCGCCGTCACGTCGCGCGACAGCGCCGCGTACCCGAGGGTTGCGAGAATGTTCGGCGTGTCGACGCTGACGCGGTTCCACGGCGGCGTGAAGATGCGATCCACGGCGTCGCCGAACAAGGCGCGCAGCCGTTCGCGGCCGCACCACAAATCGGCTTGCCGCTGCGCCGCGTCGCGCGTCGCGCCGAATTCGCATTTGCGCCCCGCGGTTTCGTGGTTGGTATGCGCATAACCGTGCTGGTGGACGCCGATGACCTGCCCCGCGTCGCGCCGCGCCTGCAGTTGACGGACCAAAGCGGGTGTCACCGCCGTGGGAATCGCCGCCAGATCAATCGGCACGCCCGCCCTGTCCAGCACGTCGAGCAGCGCCATGAGGCGCTCGTCGGCCCAACCCGCATCGTCGTCGCGAATGAACAAATTCACCGGCGCGTCGAGGCGGTCTAGCGCTTGTTGCATCGGATCGGGGCATGAAGAAGGCGTCACGCCGCGGCCCTCCTGAGTTGATCCGGCTCTGCCGGGCGACCCAGTTCCCTTCGGGGTGCGGACGACGGAGTCGTCCTGGGGGTCGATTGACGCTGATCGTGCCAGCGCGCCAGCAACTGCGCCGTGTGATCGGCACCGTTCAGATCGAGCGCCGCAGGCCGTGGACGGAACTCGAGCAAATCATCGATTGCCTGCGCCACGCGCGGTGCAGTCAATTCGGCGGCGGGCAGCATTTGCATGGCGCCCAGCGCGGCCAGGCGCTGCGCGCGCGTGCGTTGTTCGTTTTCGCTGGGTGTCTCGTAAGGCACGACGAGCGCCGGGACATTCGCGCCGACGATGTCCAGCGCACTGTTGTAGCCACATTGGCTGATCGACGCGCGCGCCTGGCGCATTTCGGCCACCATGTCGCCCACATGGCGCAGCAGCTCCACGCCAGGCTCGCCAGCGCAGCGGTCGCACAGCGCCAGCCACTGTGGTTCAGGCAGAAAGGGGCCGGCAATGATGCGCAGCGGTGGCGGTTCCTTGAGGAGCAGACGCGCGTCCAGCACGGTGCGGTACAGCAAATCGCCGACGATGCCTCCACCGGCCGACAGCAGAATGTGCGCAGCGCGCGGCGCATCCGCGTGCGCGGCGCGGCGCGGCACCACGTAGCCGCTGTAGTGCACGCCGGTGCGCATCGGCCGGGTTGGGTGAAAACTCTCTTCGATGCGGGCGAACTCCGGATCGGCGTGCACGATCACGGCGTCGAAGTAGCGATCCGTGATGAAGCGCGCGCGGTCGTCGTGATGGCGCTGATCCGGGCGCGCGTCGACAAGGATGTCGCGCAGGCTGCAGATCACTTGCGCGGCCATGCCGCTCTGGCGCCGCACCTGGCGGATCATCGGCAAGATTTCTCCGGCGAATTTCTTGCGTCCGAACGGGAACAATTCCACGAGCAACACCGCCGGGCGGTGCCGGGTTATCGCGCCTTCGATCAAATCGCGCCGTTGCACTTGCGCCGCCGCAACGTCCAGGCGTGCCGCATCGCGGCTCACAAGCGTGTGACCATCGTCCATGCCGAGCGGCGGCAAGTCGATCAGCTCAATGCCTTCGGGAACGACGATGCCCGCAGGCAAGCGCCCGCCGTTGAGGAACACCACGTGAAAATGTTCGCGCAACGACGCTGCCAGCGCGAAGGAACGCGTCAGGTGACCGATGCCGAGCGAGTGCTGGCAATAAAAAACCAGCGACGGCCAACTCATTGGCGCGGACTTAGGCATGACGTCTCTCCACAAGGGCAAGGTAGGCGCCGCGCGAGCGCAGCAGGGTGTCGTGCGAGCCCGATTCGACGACCCGCCCGTCCTGCAGCACGACGACGCGGTCGTAGCGCGCCATGTCGGTGTAGTCGTGGGCGATCACGATCAGCGTGCGGTTCCGGTGGACCCGCGCCACGGCTTCGTGGATCAGGCGCGCCGACACAGGATCGACGGATGCGGTGGGCTCATCCAACACCAGGATCGCCGGCTCCTTGACGAGGGCACGCGCCAGGCACAGGCGCTGGCGCTGGCCGCCCGACAAGTTGGCGCCGCGCTCGCCCAGTTCTGTGTCGTAGCCCTCGGGCAAGTCGACGATGAACTCGTGCGCACGCGCGTTGCGTGCCGCTGCTTCGACGGCTTTGAACGGCGCGTCGGGCCGGCCGTAAGCGATGTTCTCGCGCACCGACACGCCGAACAGCATGTTGTCTTGCAGCACGATGCCGATCTGGCGCCGCAGGC
>JBEBHW010000426.1:0-3948 GCA_040081145.1 Burkholderiaceae bacterium | reverse complement strand
ACCCGCCGCACACCGTTTTCGCCCCGGTTGTAGCTCGCCAACGCCAGCATGAACGAATCCTCGCCGAATTCCGAGAGCAGGCTCGCCAGGTAGGAGGCGGCGGCCTTGGTTTGCTTGTCGGGGTCAAGGCGCTCATCGACTGTGCCGTTCACCGTCAACCCGAGTGACTGCGCGGTCGCGCTGGTCATCTGCCAGAGCCCCACGGCGCCCGCCCCACTCCGGGCGTTGGGGTCGAAGCCCGATTCGACCCAGGCGATATAGGCCATCTCCTCGGGCAGGCCGAGGGCGCCGAAGTCCTGGGTGATCGCCGGCCAATAGTGCTGCCTGCGGCCGTACATGAACTTGCGATTCCCGGCCGAAGTCAGTTGCGCAATATGGAACTGCAGCCGCTCGCGGAAGATCGGCGGGATGGCGTAGGTCGAGGCGTTGAACTTGACAAGGATCTTGCGGATCTCGCGATCGAGTTCATCGCTGCCGGCCGAGAGCTGCGCCGCGCGCGCTTCGTCCTTGTGTTGCAAGTCCTTGAGCGTGGTCTGGGCCGAGCCGGTCAGCGCTGCGAGGCTGTCTTCCATTTTCGCCAGACTCGCCGAGTCGGTTTCGGCCTGCATGCGTTCCTGGAGGGACTGGATCTGGCCGTCGATGGCGGTCTTGGCGTCGACCAGTTGATCGATTTGTCGCTGCTGGTAGAAGATCACCACGGCCAGCAGGCCGATGACCACCAGCGCCCCGCCGCCCAGGCCGGTGACGACCTTGACCCATTTGCTCTGGGTCCGGCTCGTGACCGCCTCGCTCACCCGGTGCATCGCCCGGGCGAGGATGAACACCGTATCGCCCGAGCTCTGGCCGCCCACCTTGGCCCGCCGCTGCGCGACTTCGTGCGCCGCCTCGTCGGCCATGCCAAAGGTGCCGGTATCGCGTGCCTCAGATTTCAGGACGCTGGCCATTCGTTCGGCGTCCTTCTGGGGGTCGTAGGCTGGCCGCGATCCCCGCGGCGCGCTGGCGATGGTGTCCGCCGCTGAACTGCCGCGCATCGACGTACTTTCGGCGGCGTCGATCTCCACGGTGGCCTCGGGCCCGCCCGGGAAGCCGAAGCGGAGCCGGTCGCCCGATTTGAGTTCGTGCTTGGTGATCTTGCGGCCGTTGAGCAGGGTGCCGTTGGTGGAGCCGGTGTCGACCACGAAGTAGACACCGTGTTCGAAGAGGATCTGCGCGTGGTGGGTGGAAACGACGCGGTCCTGCGCGTTGTCGAAACGCAGTTCGGCGCCAGCGGCGCGGCCGACGCGCACCGGCTCGCGGCCGTAGCTCACGGTGCTGCCCCTGCGACTTCCCGAGACGATCTTGAGGCGGATCACCGTTGCTCCGTTGTGCGGGGGCCGGGCGGCAATTCTATCGGGGCCGCAGGGGACGGCTGTGTGCCGCTCCCGACACTGTGTGCCCCTCAACTTTGACTTACCACGTAAGGATTGCTATCATGCAACCCGATTGTTCAGTCTGGAAACCCACATGCCGACGCTCCTGGTTTCATCGAAAGGCCAGATCGTGTTGCCGGCCGAATTGCGGCGCCGGCTCGGTATGGGTGCCGGCGCCAGGATCGAGGTGCACGAAGAATCGGATGGGCTGAAGCTGCGCGTCGTACGTGCGGTCGCGACGGCCGACCTGACCGGCATGGCGGGCATGGTCAAGGCGCCCACGCGCGGTATTCCACGCCGGTTGGAGGATTTCGACCCTGCGTCGCTGCTGGCCCCCTCACGGCGCGGCAAACCATGAGGGCCCTGGATACGAACGTTCTGGCGCGGTTCTTCGTCGATGATGCCGACGATGTACAGGCGACCAAGCAGCGGCCCGTGGCCGTCGCAGCGCTTTCCGAACGATCGTTCGTCTCGGTGACCGTGTTGCTGGAACTGGAATGGGTCATGCGGGGGTTTTATGAGCTGCCAGCGAAGAAGATTTCGCGCGTGTTGCGCGCGCTGGCAAGCATCGAGCACATCACGCTCGAAGATCGTGCAGCGGTCCTGGTGGCGGTCGACGCGTTCGACAAGGGTCTGGATTTCGCCGATGCGCTTCACCTGGCGCGCAGTTCACGTGCTGCCGGTTTTGCGACATTCGACAAACGACTGGCGAAACAGGCGAAGGGTTTCGCGCTGACGCCGCCGGTGGAACTGCTGGTCTGAGGCGACTGCGGCGCCGCCGTGGGCCGGGCGTCTAATTTGTTCGGCGGGAAGGGCGATCCCTGCAGCGCTCAGGCGTGGCCCATCGCGAAGGCCACATCGGCCATGCGAATGCTCCCGGGAGGCGAGTCCATGGAAGCGGCCGGCTGCCATCGACCCGTTGCAACCTCTCTGCATGCGTCTGCCAGCATAGACTGTGCGATCCACACACGACGGAGACAGCATGATCAAGAGAAGCCTAGTCGGCGCGTTTGCAATCGCCACAGCAATGGTGTCGCATGCACAGCCGCTGCCCACTGCCGCGCCGGAAACCGTGGGCATGTCCAGCGAACGGCTGCGAAACATCGATGTTTTCTTTGCCAATGAGATCGAGCGCAATCGTGTGCCTGGCGCCGTGGTCGCAATTGCGCGCCAAGGGAAGCTGGTGTACTTCAAGGCTTTCGGATTTGCAGACAAGGCCAAGGGCATTGCTGCCACTACCGATACGATCTTCCAGCTCGCCTCCATGACGAAGCCGATGGCGGCCGTCGGCGCACTGGCGCTGACCGAGCAGGCCAGGCTACCCTTACAGAGCAAGCTGTCCGATTACTTTCCCGCCTTCGGCACCATGCAGGTGGGCGTACCGACGAGCGACGGGAAATTCGCACTCGAGGCGCAAAAGCGGCCGATCGTGATCCACGATCTCTTCCGGCATACCTCCGGTATCACCTACGGGGGTCGCCCTGACGGAAGCAGCCCCATCGCGGCGCTATGGCCCAGTGGAGGCGCGGCCTCGTATATCGGCAAGTCCGGCGACTTGGTCGACGCGCTGACCAAATTGCCACTGGTCTATCAGCCGGGCACGGTCTTCGAATACGGACTCTCGTTCGACGTGTTGGGTGCGGTCGTCGAAAAGATCACCGCAAAGTCGCTGGGTGGCCATCTGGCCGACACCGTCTGGAAGCCGCTCAAGATGAGCGACACCACCTTTCGGCTGACCGATGCCCAGCGTGCCCGGGTCGCGCGCGCCTTTCCGCAGAACCCGCTCGACGGCAAGCCTCAGACCATCGCCGCAATCGACAAACCGCCCACCTTCGATTGCGGCGGTGCCTGTGCCTTCGGCACGATGGGCGACTACATCCGCTTCGGCCAGATGCTGCTCAACGGCGGAAGCCTCGAGGGACATCAGGTGCTCAGCCCCGCCTTCGTACAGCTGATGACGAGCAATCACTTGGGAGCGGGCATCCAGAACCGCGTGGCCGCCGTGGAGCCGCATCGCGACGGCTACGGTTTCGGCCTGGGCGTGGCCGTGCGCCTGCAACCTGGCCTGGCTGCGGTGCCCGGCAGTCCGGGTGAATTCTCGTGGAACGGCGCCAACGGCACCGGCTTCTTCGCCGATCCGAAGGAGCAACTGGTGGTGACGTTCGGCGCGGCGGCCCCGGGGGAACTGCGCAAGTACTATCGGGAGCAAGTGCAGGACCTGGTGTACGGCGCGCTGGCAAAGTAGTTTTCCCGCAGGTCGGTGTCTGCGGCCTTCACCAGCAGTCGCACACGCGGCTTCTCGACCAAATCTGCGCCGCCGACGAGAGAATCAGCGGTGTGACCGACCGGTTCGGGGCGCGCAAGTCGCACCTGTGGTGACCGGCTACCGACCCAAAGCGGGCGTCTGACGGCCAAGACTGACAGCCGCGAAGCAGTCCTTCGCGGACGCAGTCGTGGTCGGGGCACGAGCACCGCCAAGTCACTGCATGAACTGCAGCCGAGTCGTGTCGCCAGACCGGCATCGGCAGCGCGTGGCTTG
>JBEBHW010000425.1:0-3960 GCA_040081145.1 Burkholderiaceae bacterium | reverse complement strand
CGGTCGCCCCGCCGACGTGCTGGTCCTTCCCGACGGCTCGCTGCTTGTGAGCGACGATTTCGGCGGCGCGATCTACCGGGTGCGGTACGCGCCCTGACGATCGGCGCGACGATTTCGGCCTCATGACTTTCGACACGGTCGCAGCACCTCAGACCGCACGCCGAGGCACGCTGCTGACTCTCGCCTGCGCGGTGCTGTTCGCCCTGGATTTGGCGGCGCTTCCCGCGCGGGGCCAGGGCGTCTCGGGTGGTGCGGCGAGCCCCGCTTCGGCCCCGGTGCGGCCGCAAAAAGAACCCACGTGCACGCACTGCAAGGAGCGCCTGAAAACCGTCGAGGCGCTCAAGCAGACCTTGCCCGCCGGCTGGACATTCCAGCTCGAGCGCGAGAGCGTCTTCGGCAGCGACATCCTCGTCGTCGAGGCGGGCCAGGGCCATCCACAAACGCTGCTGCTCGTGCACGGCCTCGGGCAGAACGGTTTCACCGACTGGCTGCCGCTGCTGCCGCACCTGGCGCAGCGCTACCACGTGATCGCGCTCGACCTGCCCGGCTTCGGCTACTCGGGCGCGCCGAGCGGAAAGTATTCGCCGAGCAACTACGCGCGCCTCCTGCACGCCTTGCTGACGCGGCACGCCAAGCAGGGCGTGATTGCGGTCGGGCATTCGATGGGCGCAGCGGTCGTGCTGCGCCTGGCGAGTTTGCACCCGGAACTCGTGTCCAAGCTGATTCTCGTCGACGCCGCGGGCATCCTGCACCGCACCGCGTTTGCGAAACACAACGCAAGCCTGCCGCTCGCGGCATCGAGCCTGCCGCAGCTGCTGAAGGAGCCCGTGGCGCGCGCCGCCGAACTCGGCAACACACTCGTCGAGCGGATCTTCGGCATGCCGGACCTGACGCGAGTCTTGAAAGAGAGCGACCTGGCGTGGGAGCTGCTGCTGCGCAACCGCGCCAACACCAACGCCGCACTCGCGCTCATGGACGAAGACTTCAGCGCCGCCGTGCACGCGCTGCAACAGCCGACGCAAATCATCTGGGGCGAGGCCGACAAGGTCGCGCCGCTGCGCACCGGGCAACTGCTCGCGCGCCGCCTGCCACGCGCCGAGTTGCAGTCGCTGCCCGGGGTCGGGCACACGCCGATGCTGGAAGCGCCGCAGCGTTTTCTCGCGTTGCTGAGCACGGCGCTCGACGCCGAGCCCAAAGCGTTGCCGCCTCCAGCAGGAGGCGCGCTCGAACCCACCGACCTGAAGTGCAGCGGCCAGGCCGACGCGCAATACAGCGGCCACTACCGCGACGTGCTGATTGAAGGCTGCTCCGCGGTGCGCCTCGTGAACCTGAGCGCCGAGCGCATCGTGATCCGCAACTCGATCGTGCAGATGCAGGGCGTGCAGGTCCGATCCGCCGACGTGGCCCTGGACGTGAGCAATTCGGAAGTCACCGCCACCGCGAGCGATTTCAGCGGCGAAGTCGCGATCCGCGCCGACGCAGCGCGCATCGACCTCGCCGGCGTGCACCTGCTCGCGATCGGCAACGCCGTCGAGGCGAAGCGCGCGTCGCGACTGATCGGATCGATCAGCAGGATCCAGAGCCCTGACTTCACCGGTTACTGGCATGATGACGTCGAAGTCTCAAACTCCCGGCTCGTGCCGGCAAGGCGACGCGAATGAAGACACCTGACTGGATCGACGCTGCAGCGTTGGACGACTTGTGGCCGGACAGCGGAACGAGCGTTCTGATGCAAGGCCGCGACATCGCGCTGTTCCGTGTCGGCGAAGCGGTTTACGCGACCGACAACTTGTGCACCCATGGCCAGGCGCGCCTGTGCGACGGCTTTGTCGAAGGCCACGAGATCGAGTGCCCGCTGCACCAGGGGCGCTTTGATTTGCGCAGCGGCGCGGCGACGTGCGAGCCGGCGGTGAATGCGGTCAAGACCTACCCGGTGCGCGTTGACGGCGCGCGAGTCTATCTGTCGATCGAGTGAGGTGTCCTGCGAAGTCGACACCCGCCCGCGGCACAAGACGCTGCGAGCGTGCCAGTACACTCGATTTCCGCCTGCGCTGAAGCGCAGCAGCACGGCCTGCCGCACACTGGAATGCACATGACTTCACCGACCCCGATCGACCTGCGTTCCGACACCGTGACGCGCCCCACCGCAGCGATGCGCACGGCGATGGCCACCGCGGCCGTGGGCGACGACCAGTACGGCGAAGACCCGACGACGAATGAGCTTCAGGCGCGCATCGCCGAGCTGCTGGGCAAGGAAGCGGCGCTCTGGCTGCCTTCGGGAACGATGGCCAACCAGGTCGCGCTGTGCGTGCTCACGCGCCCGGGTGACGAAGTCATCGTCAGTCGCGAATGCCACGCCGGCTGGCACGAAGCCGGTGGCTCGGCGGCTAACGCAGGAGTGCAGTTGGTCGAGATCGGCGCGCGCGGCGTGTTCAGCGTCGACGAACTCGTCGCCGCGATCAAGCCGCGTTCGCTGCCGGTGTTCCCGCCGACGACGCTGCTCGAGATCGAAAACACGCACAACCGCAGCGGCGGCATTGTCTTTGCGCAAGACGCCGTGCAACGCGTCTGCGACGCTGCGCGCGCGCACGGCCTGGCAACGTTTCTCGACGGCGCGCGCCTGTGGAATGCGAGCGTCGCGAGCGGCCTGACGGAGCGCGAACTCGCCGCACCGTTCGACATGGTGGCGGTGGCGTTCTCCAAGGGCCTGGGCGCGCCGGGCGGCTCGGCGCTCGCCGGCTCCAGGCCACTCATCGCCGCGGCGGCGCACAAGCGCCGCATGTTCGGCGGCGCGATGCGCCAGAACGGCATCTTTTCGGCGGCGGCGCTGCACGGCCTGGCGCACCACCGCGCACGCCTGGCCGAAGACCATCGCAACGCGAAGCGGCTCGCCGACAGGCTGGCGGGCAGCCCGGCGGTGCAGCTCGACCTGCGCAGCGTGCAGACGAACATCGTCGTGTTCCACCTTGCCCCCGGCGCCGTCGATGCGATGACGCTCGTCGCCCAAGCCAAGGCGCGCGGCGTGTTGCTCGGCGCGTTCGGCCCGCGCATCGTGCGCGCCGTGACGCACCTGGACGTGAGCGCGGCGCAGATCGACCAGGCGGGCGCGGTGCTGCGCGAGCTGCTCGGATAGGCGCCGCGCCGGGCGCTTCAACACGCTGCGAGCCCGGCGCGCGCCGGCTGCTTCCTCAATGCGGAAGAATGACTTTGCGCACCACCGCCTGGCCCAATCCCACCACGCCGACAGCGCAGGTCAACAGCGCCGCCGGGAACCCCCAGCTCAGCACCAGCGCACCGAACAGCACCGGCCCGAGCCCTTGGCCCACAAAAAATCCGCAGGCGAACAAGGCCACCGCCGAGCCGCGTGCCGTGGGCGCGATTTCGGTGGCTTCGGTCTGCAGCGAGTTGTGCAGCATGTAGTAGCTCGCGCCGGCAAAAATCATCGCCAGCGCCGCGAGCCACCACAGCTGCACCCCCGTGAGTGACAGGTAAGCGAGAGCCACGCCGATCGAGCCGATCACGCACATGCGGCGCACGCCGAGCAGCGCGATGAGCCTGCGCACCGACAGCGCGTACATCAGCCCGCCGACGCTGAACGCGCCGAGCACGAGGCCAGCCTGGCGCGGCGCTGCGCTTGCCGTGCTGCCGGCGTGATCGATGAGAAACTGCCCGACGTAAGGGAACGCGCCGAAGACGAACGTCGCCTCGAGAATCACCGCGGCGTAGAGCCAGAGCGCCTTCGGGTTCTCGAAGACGCGCCCGTAGAGTGCCATGAATGACACCCGCGGCGTTCCCGGCGCGCGCCGCACGAGCTGCGCCGCGGGCATCAGCGTCCACGCGAGCAGCGCAGCGGCCAGGCCGGCCAAGGCAGCGAGCCCCAAGCTGCTGCGCCAACCGAAGATGTCGTTCGCGACGCCGGCCACACTCGAGCCGAGCATCTGCCCGGTGATGATCGCGAGC
>JBEBHW010000424.1:0-3979 GCA_040081145.1 Burkholderiaceae bacterium | reverse complement strand
GGCAGATCCTTGAGCAACATGGTGGGCGGCGGCGGGGTCGGCGCTTCGCCGACTAAACTTGACGCCAGTCTAGCCACAACGGGCCACTCTTGATCGAAACCACTTCCAATCAGGTCGCCCGCGAATCGTTTTTGACACTGCACTACCGCCTGTGTGGCCCAGGGGGCGCCGTGTTCCTCGACACCTTTGCCGGCAAGCCCGCGACCTTGTCGCTGGGGCGCGGTGAACTGACGCCCGCCATCGAAGACTGCCTGATCGGCATGCGCGAGGGGCAGCGTGCCCGGTTCGACCTCGACGCGGGAGTCGCGTTTGGCGCCCGCAATCCGCAGCTGCTGCAGCACGTCACGCGCGACGCGGTGCGCCGCGTCAGCGCACCGGACGCCACGGTCGACGTGGGCGATATCGTGCACTTCCAGACGCCCGACCGAACCGGCTCTTACGCGGGCGTGGTGACGCAGCTCGGAGCAGAGTCGCTGCTGGTCGACTTCAATCATCCCCTGGCGGGCCAGACCGTGAGTTTTGAAGTGCAACTGATCGGCGTGTTGTGATGAATTCAGACGTGCAAGAAGTCGTCCTGGCCGAGCCACGCGGGTTTTGTGCCGGAGTCGACCGCGCCATCGAGATCGTCGAGCGCGCCCTGATCAAGTTTGGGGCACCGATTTATGTGCGCCACGAGATCGTGCACAACACCTACGTCGTCGAAGACTTGAAGGGCAAGGGCGCGATCTTCATCGAAGACTTGGCCGACGTGCCGCCTGGCGCGACGCTCGTTTTCAGCGCGCACGGCGTGAGCCAGGCGGTGCGCCAGGAGGCGAAGCGGCGCGGCTTCAGCATTTTCGACGCGACCTGCCCGCTCGTCACGAAAGTGCACGTCGAAGTCGCCAAGCTGCACCGTGAAGGCTACGACTTCATCATGATCGGCCACAAGGGCCACCCCGAAGTCGAAGGCACGATGGGCCAGTTGAACGAAGGCATCTACCTCGTCGAAGACGTGGCCGACGTCGCGACCGTGCAGGTGGCGCAAAGCGAACGCTTGGCGGTCGTCACGCAAACCACCTTGTCGGTCGACGACGCAGCGGAAATCCTCGCGGCAGTGAAGCGCAGGTTCCCGGCGGTGCGTGAGCCCAAGCATCAGGACATCTGCTATGCCACGCAGAACCGGCAAGACGCGGTGAAGATCCTGGCACGCGAGGTCGACATCGTGATCGTCGTGGGCAGCCCCACCAGCTCGAACAGCAATCGGCTGCGCGAGTTGGCGCAGCGCCTCGGAACCCCGGCCTACATGGTCGATTCTCCCGACGACTTGCAGGCGTCTTGGTTCGACGGCAAGCGCGCAGTGGGCCTGACGGCAGGCGCGTCGGCGCCCGACATCCTGGTGCAGCAAGTGATTTCGCGGCTGCGCTCGCTTGGAGCCGTGTCGGTTCGGCATCTGAAGGGAGTGCAAGAAACCGTTCACTTTCCGCTGCCGATGGGGTTGGGCGACAAATCGATGAACACACCGGACTGATCGCCCCAGCGCCGGGGTCCATCGGCGCGCCCCGGAAACGAAATCGCTCCCTACAATTCGCCGCTTCACGAACTCTGGCCGGGCGGCTGCCAACGCCGCAACCCATGCTCGACATCCAACTGCTTCGCAAAGACCTGGCGTCCGCCGTCGAATCGCTGAACCGGCGCAAATCGCCTCAGCCGTATCTCGACGTTGCGCGCTTCAGCGCCTTGGAGGCTGAGCGCAAGGCGATCCAGACGCGCACCGAAGACTTGCAGTCCCGGCGCAAGAGCCTGTCCAAGCAGATCGGCGCAGCCAAGGCGAAGGGCGCTGACACGACCGAGGCGTTTGCCGAGGTGAACGGCCTGGCAGAGGACCTGCAAAGCTCGAGCGACAGGTTGGAGGCGATCCAGGCCGAGCTCGGCGCGATGCTGATGGGCGTGCCGAACTTGCCGCACGCAAGCGTTCCGGCGGGGCACAGCGAGGCCGGCAACGTCGAGGTGCGGCGCTGGGGCACGCCGCCGCAGTTTGGCTTTGTGCCCAAGGACCATGTCGACATCGGCACGCCGCTCGGTCTGGACGCCGACCTGGGCGCCAAACTCTCGGGCTCGCGTTTCACTTTTCTGCGCGGCCCGGCGGCGCGCCTGCACCGCGCGCTCGCGCAGTTCATGCTCGACGTGCAGACGCAGGAGCACGGCTACACCGAGTGCTATACGCCTTACATCGTGAACCGTGAAGTCCTCGAAGGAACCGGCCAGTTGCCCAAGTTCAAGGACCAGATGTTCTGGGTCTACCGGGGCGAAGAAGGCGAGGGCGGGCAAGCCGTCGCTGCGGGCAGCGAGCAGTACCTCATCTCGACGAGCGAAATACCGCTGACGAACACGGTGCGCGACACGGTGCTCGCGCAGAGCGAGTTGCCGATCAAGCTGACCGCGCACAGCCCGTGTTTCCGCAGCGAAGCCGGCAGCGGCGGGCGCGATACGCGCGGCATGATCCGCCAGCACCAGTTCGACAAGGTCGAGATGGTGCAAATCGTGCATCCCGATAAGAGCTACGACGCGCTAGAAGACATGACGCGCCACGCCGAGGCGGTTCTGCAAAAACTTGGTCTGGCGTATCGGGTCGTCGCGCTCTGCGCGGGCGACCTCGGCTTCGGCTCGACCAAGACCTACGACCTGGAAGTCTGGCTGCCGGCACAGAACACCTACCGCGAAATCAGCTCGTGCTCCAACTGCGAGGCCTTCCAGGCGCGGCGCATGCAAGCGCGCTTCAAGGATGCGCAGGGCCGCAACGCCCTCGTGCACACCCTCAATGGCTCGGGGCTTGCCGTGGGGCGAACCCTGGTCGCGGTGCTCGAGAATTGTCAGAACGCCGACGGCTCGGTGACGATTCCTCCCGCGCTGCGCCCTTACATGGGGGGCATCGAGGTGCTGAAACCATGACCGCGCACGCCGAGCGGCTGCTGCTCGCCTACGACAACGCCACCCGCGCTGTCCTGCCCACGCAGAGCGATGCAGGCTTTGACCTGGCGCGCGGCTACGTCGTCGCGGACGCGATCCGCACGCGCCGCGTGGCGCGCGGCGAACGTCAAGTGGGTTACAAGATAGGCTTCACGAACCGCACGATCTGGCCGCGCTACGGCGTCTACGGCCCGGTCTGGGGGCCGGTGTGGAACACGACGACGCTCTTCCTCGACTCGCCGCACATCGAAGTGTCGCTCGCGAGCCTCGTGCAACCCCGCCTCGAGCCGGAGATCGCATTTTCCTTCGCCAGTGCGCCGCGTGCCGGGATGAGCGAGGCCGAGCTGGTGGGCTGCATCGATTGGGTGGCGCACAGCCTGGAGATCGTGCACACCCATTTTGACGACTGGCGTTTCCAGGCCGCCGACACGGTGGCCGATTTCGCCCTGCACGGCCGCTTGATCGTCGGCCCGCGGATTGCGATAGGCCGGTTTGCTGCGCCGGCGGCCGAGCTGGCGGCACTGAGCGTGCAACTGCGGCGCGGCGCCGAACTCATCGACGAAGGCCTGGGCAGCAACGTGCTGGACGGCCCGCTGAACGCGCTGCGCATCTGGGTCGACGCGATGCTCGCGCAGCCGCATGGCTGGCCCATCGAGGCGGGCCACGTCGTCACCACCGGAACGATCACGGACGCCGCGCCGCTGTTGCCCGGGGAACGTTGGACAACGCGTGTGAACGACTCCCGCCTGCCCGGTTTGACCCTCGACACACTGCCTTGAAAGCAAGTTCTCTGCGATAGAATCCGCCGCTCTGGCAGAGCGACCCGCCAGGCACCGCATCACGGGAGAGGTGGCAGAGTGGTCGATTGCGCTGGACTCGAAATCCAGTGTACGTTTATGACGTACCGTCGGTTCGAATCCGACCCTCTCCGCCAGTTCACGCATCTTTACCCACGAGCCATCGCGCGGATACGCGTCGCGACGAAGCTCTCGACATGGGCAATCGGCCCGATTCGAAAAGGAAACATGCGATG
>JBEBHW010000423.1:0-3981 GCA_040081145.1 Burkholderiaceae bacterium | reverse complement strand
CGCCCACCTTCGTGTGCCGGCACTGCGGGCGACCGAT
Organism: Burkholderiaceae bacterium; assembly: GCA_040081145.1. GTDB lineage: Bacteria > Pseudomonadota > Gammaproteobacteria > Burkholderiales > Burkholderiaceae_C > JAEMQF01. The sequence continues at coordinate 3,944 of JBEBHW010000423.1, read as the reverse complement.
GGTGATCGTCATGCTGCTCGGGCGCGGGTCTTCCATTCGTGCGCCACCTCGGGCTGCCGCGGGATGAACAACTCACACGCTCCACGACATTCGCCACCCAATGGTGGCCGCGCAGATCCGTGCGTGTCCACAGGCAGACACTGTCATTGGCACGCAATCCGTCCAACTTGTCGCTGCGTCAGACCTCATCGTCTGCATTGCCGGGCGCTCTTCGCACAGCGGACCTCGTCGTCGAGCCCGATTGCCATGCCCGCACTGCGCCAATCGCCATAGCAGCGCAGCCTTCGACAACCACTGCGGCGTGCGCCGCGGTTTCCTCCCTCGAGGCTTGTCCGACACCTGCCCTCAGGCCGGTTCAGCTCGATGCCTTGCCGCGTGCGCGAGCAGGTGTCCGACAACCCTTAACAGTTCCGGCCAGCCAACTTGACGAACAGGCCGCCGTAGACCGGTCATTGGCCTCCGGCCCTATGCACGCCGGGACGCGAGTACCGTCAGTTCAAAGCGAACTCGTCGCCCAAGATCGCGGCGATGTCCTGGCGCTCGCCCAGCAGCCGGACCACATCCAGGTACTCCCCGAGTTCGAAGTAGCACCAGAGCAGCGGGAACTTCGAGACCCGCCAGGTCCGAAGCCCTGGGATACCAAGGAGCTTTCCGAGCGTCGGCGAGCCGATCCCTGGGTCGAGTTCGATCTGGTCAAGCGCGGCGTTGGTGGCGTTGGCCAGCTTCACCGCCACGCGGGTGCCACCCTCCTTGCGGTAGTAGCGGACCTCGCCCTGCTGGTCGCGCAGCGCCTGCGGGCGCAGAACCGCCGGCTTCAATCGATCTCGCCGCGAGCGATCGCCAGCAGTTCCTTCTCGTCCGCCTTGGTGCGACGACGGCCGGGCCCGGATGCCAGCCCTTCTTCGATGAGGTCGCGAAGCCGCTTCTTGGCCTGCTCTTCCTGGTCGCGCCGGACCAAGTCGCGGATGTACTCGCTGGTGTTGCCATAGTTGCCGGCAGCGACCCGGTTGTCGATGTACTCGCGCATCGACTCGGGCAAGGCGAAACTCATGGTTTGTCGGCTCATGTGGGCATCTTGGGCGGTTTGACAACTGTTGTCAACTGCGCCGACTGGCCTTCTTCCAGTTCAATGTGTGCGGGAGCAGGTCTCGTCACGAACCAGACCGAGTTGCCTGGCCCGGCACGCGTTGAATCAGCGCAGCAGCGAACTTCTCGACGCCGAATCTCATCGTGCCGCGGAAATTGATGTGCGAGAAGTGCGCCGGGCCGATGCGGCGCAGCCAGTCGTCGTCGACCGGGATCCCGTCTCGCTTGAGCCTCTCGACCACCTCGTGCATACGGGCAGTGTTCCAGGCCAGCACGATGTTCGTCAGCAGGGCGTGTGAGCCGGAGATCGCCTTCATCTCGTCCCGCCGCCGGCCGCGTTCGGGCGCCACCTTGCCTGAGTACACGGCGCGCTGCAGCTGATGCACCGACTCGCCACGGTTCAGCAAGGTATGGATCTCGCGCCGGAAGTCCTCGATGGCGATGTAGTCGCACAGGAACACCGTTCGCAGCAGCCGGCCCAGGTGCTCCGCCGCCCGGTGCAGTGGATCCCCCTGGGCAGCCGACCCGAAGCGCTGCAATGCCAGCGTGGCGGAGACACGTCCCGAGCGGATTGACGCCGCCAGGCGAAGCAATTCATCCCAACCGCGTTCGATGGCGGCCAAAGACACGCGCCGAACGGTGACGACTTCCAAGCCATCAGGCACGGTGAATCCACGAGGCAGGTAGAGCTTTCGTTCGGCCAGATCGCGCAGGCGGGGGCACAGATCGAAGCCCAGCAGCTTGGAGATGGCCATCGCCGGATTCGTGTAGCCGTGCGTGTCGACCGCCAGCAGCGAGATCCGAATCCGATCCGCCGCGCTGTTGTGCTGCTCGATGCCCTCGATGGCGACGCCGGCCTGTCGTTCGTTGAGCACGATGGGTTGGTCGTAGACGATGCCCCAGCGGTCGCGCACATGGGTGTAGAGGCCTGCGGCGTAGGCGCGCCGGCGTGGGTCCACACGGGCGTTCCACAGGTGGCGCGACACGTCCAGCGACATCATGTCGGCTGATGCCTTGTCCCCGTTGCCCCACAGTGCCGCGATGGGGATCCGGCTCTGGAACTCGGCCACGCGCTCGTTGGCGCGGCGCAGGCGGCCACTTCCTTCCAAGGCGCGCATGGCCACCGTGACTTGTGTGGGCTCCAGACCAGGGATCATCGACGCCACGCCCTTGGCGTCCGCATCGGTACCGTGCGCCAGCAACGCGCCGTACAGGGCCACGAGTTCGCCGGTGGACTGCGCGCGGTGGCCGAGCAGCGCTTCGCTGTACCCGGTGGCGGCATCCACCTCCAACAGCATGTCCGGAAACTGTACGCTGCCAATCAAGTTGTAGATGGTCTCGCGTGTGCGCACCGGCTCGGCTTGATCCGGCAGTGCCGTGATCGCAGGCAGGTGGAGCATGCCGTCGGCGCCGATCTCGACCTTGCCGCGCCGCTGGGCCTCTGCCACCGCAGACATAGCGGCCATCAAGTTGGCCAGCAAGGGCTCCAGGAATTCGGCCGCCGACTTGGGCATGCCCAGCAACTCAACCTGCTCGTCCCGTTGCAAGACCCAATCCGCCGGCGGGATGAGCATCTGGTCTCGCTCCCGAAAACTCAGCGAGTGGTCCAGCCAGACACTGCCTCGGCGAAGGCTCTTGCGCAGCGACATCATCGTGCAGGCCTCGAACGCCCGAAACCCTGAGCGGGGGTCCAGATCGCGGACCAGGCCGTGCCAGGCTGTGCCTACATCCGGCAGCGGTACGCCCTCCTTCAGCTCGGTCACACCCTTGCGCTGCAGATCCGTCCAGGACTTCCACTGTTCGAAGCCCGGATCGCCGGGGCGGCCACCGAGGTCCAGATCTTTCAGCGCTCCCAGGCAAGCGCGCACGCGCTGGCTGTCTTCCGCCAAGGCCTTGCGAACCAAGGACACGAAGCTGCCGCTGGCGGCTTCGCCGAGCTCGGCGAGCAGTTCTCTGGCTTCCAGGACTCTCGCCTGCCAGGTCTTCGTTTCGTCGTGCAGGACGGATCGCGCCTTGGCCGCCTGCTGGATCAGGCCTGTCGTGCCCCGGACACGGTTTGACTGGGCCTTGTCCGCCGCCTCGCGGAACAGTTGCTGGCTGCGCCGGCTGGTTTGCAAGATGGCGACATCGGTGAGTTCGAGCAGCGTCACCCGCAGGAAGCACACCAACTCGATCAGCTGGCGCGATGGCTTGATCTCCCGCGTCTTGACGGGGCGCCTGGCCTGGACCTGACGGGCATAGGCCTGCTGCTTTGCCAGCGACACGGCACTCAGGTTCCAGTCGTGGGCGCCGAGCTCTTTCAGGTAGCGGACCTTGTCGATGGTCTCCGCAAGGGTGCTCGGGCCGTGACGCTTGGACGGCGTCTTGAGCCACTCCAGGCACGTCGTGTCGGTGCCCGGCCGCGTGCTGTATGCGGCGTCGACAACCTTCTGCGCCGCTGCCGGTGGTACGGCGGCACTCACCGCGCTTAGGATCTGCGCCTCCACCGCGGCGAATGCATCTCGGGCCCAGTCCTGCAGGCGGCGCGCTCCTGGGATCAGGATGCGCCGCGTGAACAGCCAGTGGCTGGCCGACTGGACCAGGTCATCGGCGTGGGAGGCGTCGGCTGCTTGGGCCAGCAGGGCCGCGGTCAGCGCGGCTTCGTCGTCGATTTCAAGTTCGCGCAGGCCGAGGTAGGTCTTGGCCCAGCGCTGGTGCTTGAAGAGGGTCTGCCGGCGCTTGTAGATCGACCGCAGGCTGGCGATGGACGGCGGCGACACAGCCAGGACCTGGGCGGTGTGCCGAAGGAGGTTTCGGGGTAGCACGTTGAAACCGTCGAGCGGTCGGCCAGCCACGCGCATGAACATGAGCATCAGTGC
>JBEBHW010000422.1:0-3988 GCA_040081145.1 Burkholderiaceae bacterium | reverse complement strand
TGTCAGTACGCGGAGGCTTGCAGTTTGGATGCGCGGCCCGGCCGGGCCGCCGCTACGCGAGGGTCGCGGTCTTGGCAGCGGCAGTGACTGGGGGGTCGGCCGGACGCCGGGCGAGCAACTCGGCGATCTGAGATTCGTAGGCGGCGGCGACGCGCAGCAGTTCCGCGTCGCCCTGCGGCCGGCCGATGAGTTGCAGGCCGGCGGGCCAACGACCGTTCGCGTGAAAGCCTGCCGGAACGCTGATTGCTGGCAGCCCGGCCAGCGTGGCGTAAATCGTCACCTCCATCCAGCGGTGGTAGGTGTCCATGCGGCGCCCGTTGATGCTCTGCGGCCAACGCTCGTCGATCGGGAACGGCCAGACTTGCGTCGCCGGCAAGGCGAGCACGTCGAAGCGTTCGAACAAACTGAGCAGGTGCGTGTAGAACGCGGTGCGCACTTGGCTCGCATTCATGAAGTCGATGAAACCGAGGCCCATGCCGTGGTCGTACTCCCACAGCGCCTCGGGCTTGATCTGTTCGCGCGCTCCCGGCCGTTCGACGTAAGGCGCGATTCGCGCGGCGATCAGCGCTCGGCGCCAGATCAGCCAGGCGTCCCACAGTGCGGCGGGGTCGAAGCCGAGCGGCGTGCGCTGCACGTCCGCGCCGGCTTCGGTAAAGCGTTGCAGTGCCTGCTCGCACACCGGCAGCAGGCCGTCGTCGAGTGGCAGATGGCCGCCCAGGTCAGCGAGCCAGCCGATCTTCAACCCCGCCAGTGCGCGAACGCCCGGTGGAGCAACGGCGCCGTCCTGCGGCAGAAAATTCTGCGGCCCCTGCGCGATCGACAGCGGCACGCGTGCATCGTGGCCGGCTTGAATTGCGAGCAGCTTGGCGAGGTCGCGCACGTTGCGCGCCATCGGCCCCTCGATCGGAAGCTGGCTCACCCAGGCGTCGGTGGCGGGCCAGAGCGGAATCCGGCCCTGGCTCGGGCGCAGACCGAAGACATGGTTCCACGCCGCGGGATTGCGCAGCGACCCCATGAAGTCGGATCCATCGGCCACCGGCAGCAGGCGCTGCGCGAGGGCGACCGCTGCGCCGCCGCTGCTGCCGCCGGCGCTGACCGTGGCGTCCCAGGCGTTCACGGTGGCGCCAAACACGTTGTTGAAGGTGTGCGAGCCGAGGCCAAACTCGGGCATGTTGGTCTTGGCGATGACGATGCAACCGGCGGCCTTCATTCGCGACGTCATCACGCCGTCAACGCTCGCCACGGCATCTTTCAGCAGCGGGCTGCCGAGCGTGGTGGGGAAGCCCGCCGCGTGCGCCGCGTCCTTGATCGCCTGCGGCATGCCGTGCATCCAGCCGCGCGAGCCGTGCGCCGACTTGGCCGGCGCCAGATCGGCGTCGCGCTGATCGGCCTGCGTGAGAAGCGCTGCGTCGGGTGCCAGATTGACCAGTGCGTTGAGCTGCGGGTTCAAGTGGCGAATGCGCGCGAGGAACGCCTGCATCACCTCGCGACACGAGACTTCGCGCGAATGGATCGCGCGCGAGAGCGAGTCGGCGTCGAGGTCGGTGATGGGGCCGGGGGACGTCACTGCGCGAGCGGCTCAGCCGATCCGTCCAAGCACGAGGTACTCCATCAAGGCCTTCTGCACGTGCATTCGATTTTCCGCTTCGTCCCAGACTACGGACTGCGGCCCGTCGATGACGGCGGCGTCGACTTCCTCGCCGCGGTGCGCGGGCAGGCAGTGCATGAACAGCGCGTCGGGTTGGGCGGCGGCCATCATTTCAGAGTCGACACGCCAATCGGCGAAGGCCGCCATCCGCGCCGCGTTCTGCGCCTCGAAGCCCATGCTCGTCCACACGTCGGTCGTGACGAGGTGCGCGCCGCGGCAAGCGTCCAGCGGATGCGGGAAGACCTTCACGCATTCCTTGTTGCGCACGCCGGCGACCTTGTTGTCGATCTCGTAGCCGCTGGGCGTACTGACGTGCAGCTTGAAACCCAGAATGTCGGCAGCCTGCAGCCAGGTGTTGGCCATGTTGTTGCCGTCGCCGACCCAGGCGACGACCTTGCCCTGGAGGCTACCGCGGTGCTCGATGTAGGTGAAGACGTCGGCGAGGATCTGGCAGGGGTGGTATTCGTTCGTGAGGCCATTGATCACGGGCACGCGCGAGTTCGACGCAAACGCCTCGATCTTCGTCTGCTCGAAGGTGCGGATCATGACGATGTCGACCATGCGCCCGATCACCTTGGCCGTGTCTTCCACCGGCTCGGCGCGGCCGAGGTGGCTGTCGCCCGTGGTGAGGTGCACGACCGAACCACCCATCTGGTACATGCCCGCCTCGAAGCTGACGCGTGTGCGCGTGCTCGCTTTCTCGAAAATCATCGCCAGCGTGCGGTCGACGAGGGGCGTGTACTTTTCGTAGTTCTTGAAGCGCTTCTTGATCGTCGCGGCACGCTCGAACAGGTAGGCGTATTCCTCGGCGCGGAAATCCTTGAACTGAAGGTAGTGTTTGATGAGGCCCATGCCCGGTTTCATTTTTTCGCTGGCTCGGCGAGAAAGCTCTTGATCAGCGGGCACAGGATTGCAACGATCTGCGCCGCCTCAGTCAGGCTCAGGATGAGCGGCGGCACGAGGCGGATCACGCTGTCTGCGGTGACGCTGAGCAGCAGGCCGGCGCGCGCTGCGCGGCCGAGAATGTCGCCGCACGGGCGGTCGAGTTCGATGCCGAGCATCAGGCCCTGGCCGCGAATCTCCTTGACTCCGGCAACGCCACGCAACTCGCGCACCAAGCCATCGCGAAGGGCTGCGCCGACCTGGGCCGCGTTCGCCAGCAGCCCTTCTTCTTCCATGATGCGCAGCGTTTCCACGCCGGCGCGCATCGCGAGCGGATTCCCGCCGAACGTGGTGCCGTGGTTGCCTGGGCCGAACACACCCGCGGCCTTGGGGCCGCAGACGACGGCACCGACGGGAACCCCCGAGCCCAGGCCCTTGGCCAGCGGCATCACATCGGGCTGAATGCCGGCCCACTGGTGGGCAAACCACTTGCCGGTTCGCCCCAGGCCGCATTGCACTTCGTCGAGCATCAGCAGCCAGCCGTTCTCGTCGCAGATGCGGCGCACGGCGCGCAGGTAGTCGATGCTCGACGGGTTGATTCCGCCTTCGCCCTGGATCACTTCGAGGAATACGGCGGCGACGTTCGGATGCCGGTTCGCCACCTCCTGCAAGGCGGCCACGTCGTTCAGCGGCACGCGCACAAACCCTTCGACGAGCGGGCCAAAACCCGCTTGGATCTTCGTGTTTGCGGTGGCCGACAGGGTGGCCAGCGAGCGGCCGTGAAAGGCCTTTTCGTAGACCACGATTTCGGGCCGATCGATGCCCTTGTCGTGGCCGAATTTCCGTGCAATTTTCAGCGCGGCTTCGTTGGCCTCGAGGCCCGAATTGCAAAAGAAGACGTTTGCAAGGCCGGAGATTTCGCACAGCTTGGCCGCAAGCTGCTCCTGCAGCGGCATCTGGTAGTAATTGCTGCAGTGGATCAGTTTGGCCACTTGCTCCTGCAGCGCCGGCACGAGCTTGGGATGGCCGTGGCCCAGCGTGTTCACCGCGATTCCACCCAACCCGTCGAGGTATTTTTTGCCTTCCGTGTCCCAGACCCAGCAGCCTGCGCCATGCGACAAGGCGAACGGCAGGCGGCCGTAGGTCTTCATCACATGGGGTTCACTTGATGCGACGAGCTTTTCCGGGGCGTTCATCGGCGTCTCCAAGCGGCGGGCAAAACCAGGCTGGCGCGGGGTGATGTTGCCTCACAACGCGCGCCGCATCGATTCTAATGGGCTCAGGTTGGCGTCACGCCTGCCGATAAGCCACGGATGGACGCTGTCGTGGACCCAGTCGAACGCACCGGTCGCGGGGCTTCGGGGCTCGAGCCCGGGGCCGGGCACGCGCCTGTTGCGCCCGCCCCGACTGCGCCGCCCAGACCCAGGTTTCGCGAGCTGCGGATCGTGGGCCTGACCC
>JBEBHW010000421.1:0-3989 GCA_040081145.1 Burkholderiaceae bacterium | reverse complement strand
TGATTCGCGCCGCCCAGGCCCGAGATGGCGAAGTTCAGCGAGTTCGGCTTGGCCTTGGCAAGCGCCACCAGCTCACTCGCGTCCTTCGCTGCCACCCCGGGGTGCGCAGCCAGGATGTGCGGTGAGTACGCGACCATGAGCACGGGCGCAAAGTCTTTCACCGGGTCAAACGGAAGTGCCGGAAAGACACTGGGCGCGATCGCCAACGAGCCGATGTCTGCGAGCAGCACGGTCAGGCCGTCGGGCTGCGCCTTGGCGACAAAGTCGGCGCCGAGGTTGCCGGTGGCACCGGGCTTGTTTTCGACGACGACGTTCGGCCCCAGGGCCTCGGTGATTTTCGGCGCGAGCAGCCGGGCCAGGATGTCGGACGTGCCGCCCGCCGGGTAGGGCACGATGATCTTCAGCGTCTTGCCGGTGAAGTAGTCGCCCGGCAGGTCGGCCGCATGCGCGCACCAGGGCAGCGCTGCTGTCGATGCAGACAGGGCCAGGGCTGCCAGGGCTGCGATTTGCAGCCACTGGCGGCGCTCAGTGTCGATCGGTTTCATGGCTTCTCCCCGGGAACAGTGCAGTTCAGTATCGCCGTGACTCCGCCCCTTTCCGTATCCGGTCGAACCCGCCCGTTTCCTTGTCGCACTTGCAGCGCCGATTTCAAGGCGGCGATCGGGCCGCTGCAAAATCGCCTTGTCCCCAGGAGCACAGCGCATGAAAAGAATCGTCGTCACCGGCGGTAGCGGCAAGGCCGGCCGCGCCGCGATCCGCGAGCTGCTCGCGCACGGCTACAGCGTGCTAAACGTCGACCTCGTCGCGCCCGCCGAGCCGCTGTGCCACTTTCTCAAGGTCGATCTCAACGACATGGGACAGACGATCGACGCGCTGCGCCGCGCCGCCGGCACGGTGGAGCGGCGCCGCCCGTTCGAGCTGGCCGACGCGGTGGTGCACATGGCCGGCATCCCCGCGCCGGGCCTCGCACCGGATTCGACGACGTTCCAGAACAACCTGATGACGACGTACAACGTGTTCAGCGCGGCCACGCTCCTCGGCGTCAAGCGCATCGTCTGGGCGTCCAGCGAAACCCTGTTCGGCCTGCCGTTCACACGCGTCGCCCCCGCATTCGCGCCGATCACCGAGGAGCACCCCATGCTGCCGGAGAACGGCTACGCACTCGCGAAAGGCCTGGCCGAAGAAATGGCGCGGCAGATGCACCGCTGGAACCCGGAGACGTCGTTCCTGGGCTTACGAATCTCGAACATCATCGAAGCGCATGAATATCCGATGTTCGCGGGCTGGCAGAATGACCCGAAGATCCGCCAGTGGAACCTGTGGAGCTATGTCGACAGCCGCGATGTGGGGCTGGCCTGTCGCCTGGGCATCGAGGCCCCCTTCAGCGGCGCCGAGCACTGCATCGTCGCCGCCGCCGACACGGTGATGACCCGCCCGAGCGCGGCGTTGATGGCGGAACACTTCCCGCAGGTGCCGGTGACGGGTAAGCTCGGCGAATTCGAAACGCTGCAGTCCAACGCGAAGGCGCGAGCGCTCGTCGGTTATGTGCCGCGGTATTCTTGGCGCACTGTGGGCTGAGTGCGACCAATGGCCTATCTCCGTTCGCATTCCCACACCGGAGCCTTCTGATGCCCTCAACGGACCTGCTCATCGCCTTCTTCACGGCCGCCGCGATCTTCGCCTTCATTCCGGGGCCGGGAATCCTCTATGCGGCGGCTCAGACGATGGCCGGCGGACGCAGCGCAGGACTCCTGGGCACTTTGGGATTGGCCCTCGGCGGCTACCTGCATGTCATCGCCGCCGCCGCCGGGCTCTCGGTCGTGTTTCACGCGGTCCCGCCGCTTTACGCTGCCGTCAAGCTGCTCGGGGCGGCCTACCTCGTCTGGCTCGGCATCTCGATGATTCGCGCCAAGCCCGCCGGCGACAATGGTGCCCCGGTGGTGGCGCGCAAATCCGGCAAGCGCGCGTTCGTCGAGGGCATCACTGTGGAGATGCTCAATCCCAAGACCGCGATGTTTTTCCTGGCCTTCCTGCCGCAGTTCACGGACCCCGCAGCGGCACTGCCGGTGTGGGCCCAATTCATGATCCTGGGCAGCATCGTGAACCTCATGTTTGCGCTGGCCGACGTGGTGGCCGTGCTCTTGGCCAGCACCGTCGTGACCCGCCTTGGCGGCGCCAACCGCATTCAGCGCACGGTGCAGCAGTTGGGTGGCGGCATCATGGTCGCGCTGGGCATCCGGCTGGCCTTGCAGAAGGACTGAAGAACCTGCCGGCGCCGCTGGCCCGCATTCGACCGTCGCAGCCATGTACACATCGACCTTTATCTTTGCCAAGAAGGAATTCGACGACGAATTCCACGCGTTGGATCAGGCCATTGCCGCCGCGGCCAAGGCGATTCCAGGCTACCTCGGCGAGGAGACCTGGGAGAACCCAGCGAACGGGCTGGTCTCCAACGTGTACTACTGGGAGACGCTGGAAGCGTTGCAGGTCCTGATGAAACACCCGTCACACCTTCTGGCGAAGGCCGGGCATGCGAAGTGGCTCGATGGGTACCGCGTCGTCATCGCCGAGGTCCAGCGCGAGTACGGCGTCAAGGGATTGGGTTTCACGCCGATCCGGTGACGCGCTCACCGTAAAGTTGCGCGATGCGCTGCGTCAACGCGCCCGGCCTCCCCTCGCCGATGACGCGCCCATCGATGCGCGTTACTGGAGTCACGCCACCGAGCGTCCCGGTGACAAACGCTTCATCTGCGGAGTACACCTGCGCCAGCGTGAAGTCGCATTCGCGCGCCACTTCGCCTGCGGCCAGCCACGCGTCGAGCACGCTGCGCTGCGTGATTCCCTTGAACGAGTAGGCGCCGGTCGACGTCCACAGTTCGCCCTTGCGCACGATGAAGAAGTTCGTCGAATTGCAGCTCGCGACGAAGCCGCGCGGGTCGAGCATCAGCGCTTCGTCGGCGCCGGCGTGGATCGCCTGGATCAGCGCCTGGATCAGGTTCAGACGGCTGTGCGAATTGAGGTGCAGGTCGAAGACGTCCGGGCCGCTGGTGCGAAATGTCGACGTGAAGAGGGTCAAGCCCCGCGCCTTCGCCTCGGGCTTGGGCGTCTTGAATTCGGCGACGATGACGATGGTCGCACCGCCGACCACGAAGCGCGGGTCCTGATTGGGCGTGCGCTTCACGCCGCGCGTCACCATCAGGCGGATGTGCGCGCCGTCAACCATCGCGTTGCGCGCGAGCGTGTCGCGAATCGCCTGCGTGATTTGCTCGCGGCTCAGGCCGATGTTGAGCGCAATCGACTTAGCGCCCTCGAACAGGCGGTCCAGGTGCGCGTCCAGGCTGATGAGTATTCCTTGCACGAGGCGCAAGCCTTCCCAGACGCCGTCGCCGAGAACAAAACCGCTGTCGAATACGGAGATCCGCGCCTCGTTTCGTGGGAAGAACTCGCCGTTGACGTAGACAAGCACCGAGTCATTGCGTGGGTCGGCAACGTAGCCCTGCGCGCTCTCGCCCTGATTCGGATTCATGGGTTTGCCGCTCCTGATGTCATGTGGCGCGCGAGCGTCAGAAATCGAATTCGCGATGGCGCGCGAGAAAGGCCTGGGTGCGCGGCTGCGTCGGGCGTTTCAGCACTTCGTCGGGCGTGCCCTGCTCGTGGATCACGCCGTCAGCGATGAACAGGACGCGGTTCGCTACATGGTACGCAAAGCCGAGTTCGTGTGTCACGAGCAGCATCGTGCGGCCCTCCTCCGCCAGCGAGCGGATCACGCGCAGCACTTCGCCGACGAGTTCCGGGTCGAGCGCCGAGGTGGGTTCATCGAAGAGCAGCAATTCCGGGTCCATGGCAAGCGCGCGCGCAATCGCGACACGCTGTTTCTGGCCGCCGGACAGGCGCGAGGGGTATTGCTCGCCTTTGTCGGCCAGACCGACGCGGGCGAGTTCGGCCAGCGCACGCTCGCGCGCCGCAGCTTCGGGTTGACCGCGCACGGT
>JBEBHW010000420.1:0-3990 GCA_040081145.1 Burkholderiaceae bacterium | reverse complement strand
GTGTATAAGAGACAGGTTCACGGGCTGTGCGGCGGGCGACAGTGCGATGGCGGTGGTCATCGAAGTGGGTGACGCCGGGCCCTGACATGCAAAACAAGCTGCCCGTTGCCGAGTGGATCGCCGCGAGCGCGCGGCGCACGCCGCACAAGGCCGCGCTGCGCTGCAATGGGCAGACGCTGAGCTACGCCGCGCTGGCGCTTCGCGTCGAAGACGCTGCCGCTGCGCTCGCTGCGGCCGGCGTCGGGCGCAGCGCGTGCGTCGCCTGGCTCGGGCGCAACAGCGCGGAGATGCTCACGATGCTTTTCGCCTGCGCGCGCCAGGGCGCGATGTTCATGCCGCAGAACTGGCGCATGGTTCCCGCTGAACATCGCGCAACGTTGCTCGAATGCCCACCCGCATTGCTGTGCGTCGACACGGGCTTCGTCGCAGCGAGCGCCGACCACTGCATCGCACCGCTCAGCACGCGCTGCGTCTCGCTGGGAAGCGTTCCCGCCGGCTGGACGGCTTGGGACGACTTCCTTGCCGCCGCAGGGCACGCGGCGCGACCTGGCGCCCCGCCAGACATGCAGCGACCGCGTGGTGCGCCGCCGGGCGCTCAAACGCTGCTGCTGTTGTGCTGGACATCGGGCTCGACGGGGCGGCCCAAGGGCGTGCTGCTGAGCCACGCAGCGATTGAGGCGAATGCCGACGCGAGCGTCGCAATGCACGCATTGACGCCCGAAGACCGTGTGCTCACGACCTTGCCGCTGTTCCACGTCGGCGGCCTGAACATCCTGACGACGCCGGCGCTGCGCGAAGGTTGCACGGTCACGCTGCACGCCAAATTCGACGCGGCTGAAACCTTGCAAGCGATCGAGTCCGAGCGCATCACGCTGACGGTGCTCGTCCCGGCGCAGCTCGAAGCGCTGCTCGCGCATCCGCGCTGGGCAAGCACGGACCTGTCGAGCCTGCGCTGCATCAGCACCGGCTCGACGCTCGTGCCGCGGCGCCTCATCGACGTCGTGCACGCACGCGGCATTCCGCTCATCCAGGTCTGGGGCGCAACCGAGACCGCGCCGATCGCCGCTTGCCTGCACGCCGACGAGGCGTGGGCCAAGGCCGGCACGACGGGGCGCGCTGCTGCGGGCTGCGAGCTGCGCACCGTCGACGCGCTGGGGCTCGACACGACACCCGGCGCGTGTGGGGAAATTCTGGTGCGCAGCAGCTGCGTCATGTCCGGCTACTGGCGTGCGCCGGCAGCGAGCGCCAAGGCACTCGAAGGCGGCTGGTTCCACTCGGGCGACATCGGCCATCTCGACGCTGAAGGTTTCCTCACGATCGACGGCCGGCTCAGCGACATGATCATCTCGGGGGGCGAGAACATCAGCCCGGCGGAGATCGAGCGCGTCTTGCTCGATTCCCCGGACATCGCCGAGGCGGCGGTGATCGGTCGGCCCGACGCGCGCTGGGGCGAGGCGGTCGTCGCGGTGCTCGTGCCGCGTGCCGGCGCGACGCTGACGCATCTTCAGGTGCTGGCGTTTGTCGAGGGCCGGCTCGCGCGCTTCAAGCATCCGAAGCACGTGCTCGTCGTCGACACCCTGCCGCGCACGGCGCTGGGCAAGATCCACAAAGACGCGGTGCGGCAACTTGTCGCCGCGCGAATCGCGACCCCGAGCGCCACCGCAGAGGAGCAAAGCGCATGACGCTCAAGATTGGCATCGACGTCGGCGGCACCTTCACCGACTTCATCGTCGCCCGCGACGGGCAGGCGCCGTTCATCCACAAGCTGCTGTCCACGCCGGCGGATCCGTCGATCGCCGTGATCGAAGGCCTCGCGCAAATTGCCGCCGCGCAGCAGCCGCCGCAGACCCTGGAAGGATTCGCTCGCTCGATCACGAGCATCGTGCACGGCACGACGGTGACGACAAACGCCGCGCTCACCGGCACCGGCGCGCGTTGCGCTCTGCTCACCACCGAGGGCGTGCGCGACGCGCTCGAGATGCGCCGCGGCGTGCGCGAGGAGCAATACAACAACCGCTACATCAACGTCGTGCCGCTTGTTCCCCGCGCGCGGCGGATCGGCATCGCCGGCCGCATCGACCGCGACGGCGTCGAGATCGCGCCGCTGGACCTGGGCGCGATTCGCGCTGCGCTCGCCGGGTGGCGTGCCGACGGCGTGCAGGCCGTCGCGATCTGCTTCATGAACTCCTTTGCGAACCCCGCACACGAGCGCGCCGCCGCCGAGCTCGTCCGGCGCGACATGCCGGGCGCTTACCTGTCGGTGTCCAGCGAGGTGTTGCCGTCGATTCGCTTCTACGAGCGCATCAGCACGACGGTGCTGAACGCGTACGTCGGCCCGAAGCTCGGCCACTATCTGGATCAACTCGTTGCGCGGCTGGCCGGCGTCGGCTTTGACGGCCTGCTGCTGATCATGCAATCCAACGGCGGGGTGATCTCGCCTGCGGCTGCGCGCGACAAGGCCGCGCTCACGCTCCTCTCCGGCCCGGCCGGCGGCCCCGGCGCCGGGCTGTTCTACGCCGCTGCGCAGGGCCGCGACCGCTGCATCACGACCGACATGGGCGGCACCAGCTTCGAAGCCTCCGTCGCGCTCGGCGCGCCGCTTGTGAAGAACGACGGCGAAATCGCGCGCCACCGCATCGCGTTGCCGATGCTCGACATCCACACCATCGGCGCGGGCGGCGGCTCGATCGGCTGGCTCGACGCAGGCGGGCTGCTGCGCATAGGCCCGCACAGCGCCGGCGCCGACCCCGGCCCGGCGTGTTACGGCCGCGGCGGCACGCTACCCACCACGACTGACGCGAACGTCGTGCTCGGCTATCTCGACCCGGGGTATTTCGCCGGCGGGCGCTTGCAGCTCGACCCCGCAGCGGCGCGTCGCGCGATTGACGTGCACATCGCGCGACCGATGGGCCTGAGCATCGAACAGGCCGCCGCGGGCATGTGCCGCGTCGCGTGCAACAACATGGCGCAGGGCGTTCGCGAAGTGACGACCAAGCGTGGCTACGATCCGCGCGAATTCCCGCTCATCCCCGGCGGTGGCGCCGGGCCGATCCACGGCTGCCTGATCTGCAGCGAACTCGGAATCCCGCTGCAGATCGTGCCGCGCGAGGCGTCGGTGCTGTGCGCACTCGGCATGCTCATGAGCGAGTTGCGTCACGACTTCGTGCGCACCTTTGTCACGCGCCTGGAGGCGCTGGACTGGGCGCGCCTGGCAAGCCTGGTCGAGACGATGTCGGCCGAGGGCCGGCGCCTGCTCGCGCAGGAGCGCGTCTTGCCGGCGCGGCAAAGCGTCGAGCTGCGGCTGGACTGCCGCTACATCAAGCAGTACCACGAAGTGTCGGTGCCGGTGCGGCTCGAGCTGATCGCGCAGCGCGACGCCGCGGGAATCGCGCGCGCCTTCCACGCCGAACACCAGCGCCTGTTCGGCTACGCGCTCGAAGCCGAAGGCACGCCGGTCGAAATCATCAACCTGCGGCTGCAGGCGATCGGCGCGACGGAACGGCCGACGCAGAGCGCCGAAGTCGAGGGCAGCGCCGACGCCGGCACCGCGCTGAAGAGCCGGCGCAGCGTCTACCTCCCCGAGCGCGACGCATTCGCGACGGTTCCGATTTACGACGGACACCGCTTGCGCTGCGGGCATCGCCTAGCGGGCCCGGCGTTGATCGAGCAGCAGACGACGGCGATCTTCGTCAGCGCCGCGTTCGACTGCGTCGTCGACGCGCTCGGTTCATTTGTCCTTTACGCCAAGGGGCGCGAGGACTTGCTGCAAGGCGGCGCGGCACACCAGCAGGTCTTGCAGCCTGAAGAGGTTCTGGAATGACGATCATCGATCCCATCCTGCTGACCGTCTACGCACGCACCTTCAAGTCGATCACCGACGAGATGAGTGCATCGATGGCGATGACGACGCGCTCGCCCATCCTGTGCGAGGCGAAGGACTACGTCACGGGCCTCTACGACGCGCAGGGTCGCATGCTCGAGCAGACCGAG
>JBEBHW010000419.1:0-3993 GCA_040081145.1 Burkholderiaceae bacterium | reverse complement strand
TGTCAGCAGCGCCGCGCGCACCGAGCCATGGCTGGCGTGGCATCGTGCAGTCCTCGGCCACCGGGGCGTGCTCCCAGAGCAGCGGCCCGCGCTTGTCGGCGTGGCAGCTGTAGCAGGTCTGGTTCACGCTCGCCTTGATGAGCAGCGCGGAGTTCGTCGACCCATGCGGATTGTGGCAATCGCTGCACGTCATGCGGCCGAAGCGCACCGGGTGCGTGGAGTTCTTGTGGAAGTCGGCGCGCTGCTGTTTGTGGCACGCGTAGCAGACTTCCGACTGGCCAGCGCGGGCCAACGCCGGGTCTTGCTGCGCGTGCAGCTTGTGGCAGTCGGTGCAGGCGAGGTTGTTGCGTTCGTGCGCGCCGACGTGCCAGCCGGCACGATTGCGGTCCTGATGACAGCCCAGGCAGGGCTTGTTGCGCTCCGGCACCGACAGGTGGGAATTCGCCTTGAAGCTGTTGATCGTCAGCGTCTTCTTGCTGCCTTTTCCGGAGTGGCGTGCGCCCGGGCCGTGACACGCTTCGCACTGCAACTCGCCAGCGCCGAACGGCGCGCGCGCATTGCCTCGCTGCGCGTGCTTGTTCTTGAAGATGCCGGCCGTCGTGAACGTCGCGGTATCGGCTTCTTCGTCGTGGCAACCGAGACAGGTGTCGGCGCCCTTTTCGCTGTACTGCGTTCCCGCTCCTGCGTCTTGCGGTGCGGAGGCCGAGGCCTCGGGAGGGGTTACCTGGGCGAGCGCCTGCGCGTGCCAAACCAAAGTGGCGAGCAGAAGCAGCGCCGCCACAGACGTTTTGATGTTCATCGTGGCTCGCCTTTGCGCGGCGGTCTTGCTTTCTGCTTGGCGATGATCCGATCCTTCAACGACAAGTAGACCCCCGTCGGAAGCACGTTCTTCGTCGCGAGATCGGCCTTGCTGAAGTAAGGCCGCGCCGCGATGATCTTCTGCGCCTGCACGTCGCCAATCCCCGGAAGCGTCTTCAACTGATCCCGGCTCGCGCTGTTGATGTCGATGAGCTCGACCGGTTCGCTCGCGCGCTTCGCGGCCACCGGCGTGTGACCGCCCGCCGCCCGCGCGCTCTCCGGGCCAGCGTCCGCGGCACACGCCGCGCCGGCGAGGGCCGCCAACGCCAGCGCGATCAACGTGGACTGGAGCGCACGGCGTGGCACGGCCGACTCACCTGTTCAATCCGGGCCGGCTCACTTTGCATGCATCGTCTTGATCGCCGCGATCCGCCCCGTGTCGTGGCAAACCATGCAGGTTTCGGTCTTCAACAAGGTCGTGCTTCGCAGGGCATAGACCGAGCCGCCATTGATCTCGAAGTGCGCCTTGGCCAGGGCAGAGTCGTGGCACGAGAAGCACACTGTCGTGATCGGCGAGCTCACGAGCGTCGTGCCCGCCGCATTCGTCGGCACGCCTGTCGCGGCAGCGACGCTAAAACCGGAGCCGTAGTTGGTGGCGTTGTCCTTCACGACGTAGGGCGACAGCGAGAACACGCCCACCGCCGTGCCCAGGCAGTCGTTGATCGTCGTGACTGTGCACCCGGTCGTCAGCGTGCCGGCGGTTCCGTTGAAGATGCCAGTGGCCACCGTGCGGTGCAGTCGATTCGGCAATGCGCTCGCCGATGCCACGGAACTGAAGTCGTACGTGCCCGGCACGTGGCAGGCTTCGCACTCCTTCAACACGCCGGGAAAGCGAACGTTGGCAAACGACTCGGTTGTGCTCGAGGCGTGCCAGGTGAACGGCGTCTTGCGCTTCGCACCGGCGTGGATCGCATGGATGTAGCTCGTCGAATCGGCCGACCAGCCGCTGCTCGTGCGGTTCGGCGTATGGCACCAAGCGCACGTCGACCCGTCATTGCGCTGCCCGCCGTGGAAGGCTTCTTCGGTGAAGGTGCCGAGTTCCTGGTGGCATTTGTTGCACTTCGCGTCTTCGACGATGGCGCGGCGTCCGGTGAAGCCGGTGGCCACTTTCTGCGCGTTGGGTGCAATCACGATCAGGCCACCGCGCTTGTTGGGCATGCGAGGGTCGAGCAACTCGGGCGAGGAGATCGGTACCACTGTCGAAACCGGAAGCGCCGACGCAGTCACCGGGTAGTTGGCCAGGTTCGTCTGCGTGAGTGGCAGGCTCGTCCTGGCGTTGTACGAATAGCCCAGGCCGCCGGTGAGCATCACCGCGTTGTCGGGAATGACCACTCCGGTGAGCGTGACGGTGTAGTAGCCGTTCACGTCAGGCCCGCTCATCGTACCGGCACCGCTGCCCGACGCTGCACCGTTCCAGATGCTGCGCAGGTAGCTGGAAGCGGATGCATTGAACTCGGCCGGCGCGGCAATGCCGTCCTGCGGCACCGCAAACACGAAGTAGACGCTCGGTGAACCCATGAAGTTGGGGAGCATCTCCTGCGAAGCCTGCGCGGCGATTTGGGTCGCCGGGCTCGTCAGGTCCGGGACGAAGGCATTGAAATCCTGCCTGAGGCCGTTCTGCAGGATGCGGAACACCAGAACCGGGCGTTTGTTCACGTCCCGCGAGGCGCTGAGAACGTCGTAGGTTATCTTGATCGCGCCCGCCGGCAGGCGCGCCGTGTTCGACGCGATCCACGCCGAGTTGGTGTTGCTGTTGCCGCTGGTTTCGCCCTGCACCAACGCCACATCGAGAGAATTGTTAGGGTTAGGCGGGGTCACAGCGAGGTGATTCACGTCGATATTGAAGGGCGTATGGCAACTCGTGCACAGCGCGTCGTCAAGCTGAGACAGACCACCGTGCGCGAAGCCGCCGAAACTCGTCGAAGAGGTGAGCCCCTTCGCCGCGTCGGCGAGCGTCACGCCCATCCCGGTGGCGAAGTTGATGCCGTCGTGGCAACCACCGCACGCCAGGCGGTTCGGCACGTTCTTCCAGTTGTCGCCCTGCTTCGTCGCGTTCGCTGCGCCGACGGTGCCGTCATGGCACTTCGTGCAGTTGCGCAAATCCTGCGGGAATGCAACTTCGTTGTACAGCACGCCGCCGTAGTTGTAGTTCTTCTTCGCCAGGTGCTTGCCCATGTGGGTCTTGTGGATGTGGTTCGGCAGGTTGCCCACGGCACGGCCGTCCAGTTTCTCGGTCGTGCTGGTAAAAGTCAGGGTGCTTGGGTTGATCGCCGCTTCGGTTCGACCATACTTGCGTTGTTCGGTGTGGCAGACCACGCAATAGCGCGTTTCATTTCGGCTGCCGCCGTGGAAACCGGCGCCCGAACTCTCCGCGCTGTCGCCCGGAATGCCGCCGAGCTTGCGGTGGCATTCGTTGCACTTGGCGGTGGCGACGATGTCTCGTCCTGAATCCACAACCGCAGCGCCGGTGGCCGGAGTGAAGTCGTAGATCGCGTC
Organism: Burkholderiaceae bacterium; assembly: GCA_040081145.1. Classification (GTDB taxonomy): domain Bacteria; phylum Pseudomonadota; class Gammaproteobacteria; order Burkholderiales; family Burkholderiaceae_C; genus JAEMQF01. The sequence continues at coordinate 639 of JBEBHW010000419.1, read as the reverse complement.
CAGCGGCTTCACCAGCGGCACCGCCGGGAAGCCCGCAACCTCGACCGCATTGGGCGTGTTCGTGCCGGTCCCAGGAGCGTTTCCCGAGACTTGAATCGTCAGGCGGTGGGCGCGGGTCGGCTCGTACGTCAGGTCACCCAAGTCGGCCTTGTTGTTGGCTCCGCTGACCGTCATTGCGTCAACCTGCGCCTTGATTCCTGGCACGTCGCGGTAGAACGTGTAGCGGTAGCTGCCGTCGCCGTTGTCCACCAGCGTGCCGGTGTTGTCGGTGCTCGGGCGCGTCGGCGCCGCGGCGGTGATCGCGCCAGTGTTGGCGTTCTTCGTCGGCACCGTGGTGACGATGTAGCTGACCCATTTGCTCGGACTTCCCTGCGCGCCGGGAACGAGCTTGGCCAGCGAGAAGGCGAGATTGGTCAGCCCGGGCAGGGTGGCCGTGGCGCTCTGCGACCTGTTGCCCAGGCCCAGGATCGGGAGACCCGACGCGTCCTTGACGCTGAAATCGACGACCGGCGGGCTCGCGATCGTCACGCCGGTGATCGTGACCTGGGGTTGCAGCGCAGCCCACGCAGCGGCCTGGGCTTCGGAGGCCGGCGTCGAATTGCTCGGGATCGCGATCACGAAGGTGCCGGGCGGCCCGGC
>JBEBHW010000418.1:0-4003 GCA_040081145.1 Burkholderiaceae bacterium | reverse complement strand
CCCGACGCCCGCCGCGGGAACCGGCTCCTGCTATTCGAAGCTGAAGCGCAAGGTCGGCGACTTCGCGACCGCCGCCGCCGCCGTGACGCTGCGCTTGAAGGGCGACACGGTGCAGGAGGTGACGATCGCGCTGACGAACGTCGGCCCGACGGTGCTGCGCGCCAAGGCGGCGGAGGCCGCGCTGCGTGGCAAGACGCTGAACGACGCGGCTATCGCCGAGGCGGCGCGCCTGGCGATGAGCATTTGCGACCCCGCGACCGACCAGCGCGGCGACGCCGAATACCGCACCGCGATGGCGGGCGAAATGACGCAGCGCGCGCTGCGCAGCGCAGCGGCTCGCGCCGCGCGCTGAGTCGACAGCACAACGCAAACACGTCACCGACGCAACCCCCGCCAGCGACCATTGCGCAGCGATCGAGGAGACATTCCCATGGCCAAGAAACAAGCCGTCACGTTCAAGCTCAACGGCAAGCCGGTCGACGTGCTCGTCGAACCGCGCGAGTTGCTGATCCACACCTTGCGCGAAAAGCTCCAGCACACCGGGCCGCACATCGGCTGCGAAACGACGCATTGCGGCGCGTGCACGGTCGACATGAACGGCATGTCGGTCAAGTCGTGCACGGTGCTCACGGTGCAGTGCAACGAGGCCGACGTGCTGACGATTGAAGGCTTCGAGCAGGCGGGCGTGCTGCACGCGCTGCAGGAGGGCTTCACCCAGGAGCACGGCTTGCAATGCGGCTACTGCACGCCGGGGATGATCACGCGCGCGTATCGGCTGCTCAAGGAAACGCCGAACCCAAGCGAAGAGGAAATCCGCTACTGGATGGCGGGAAATCTGTGCCGCTGCACGGGCTACCAGAACATCGTCAAGGCGGTGCAAAGCGCTGCGAAGAAGCTGGCTGCCACGGCCGCCTGACCGGAACACCCCTCATTCGGAGACCTGACCATGGCCGCATCCACCGAAGCCCTCGACCGCGAAACCAAACTGCAAGGCATGGGCGCGTCGCGCCTGCGCAAGGAAGACGCACGCTTCATCCGCGGTCGCGGCACCTATGTCGACGACATCAAATTGCCCGGCATGCTGTTCGGCGCGATCGTGCGCAGCCCTTACGCGCACGCGCGAATCAAATCGATCAACAAGGCAAAGGCGCTCGCCGTGCCGGGTGTCGTCGCGGTGCTCACCGCCGACGACCTGAAACCGGTCAAGCTCGACTGGATGCCGACTCTGGGCAGCGACGTTCAGGCGGTGCTCGCCGACAAGAAGGTCGCCTTCCAGATGCAGGAAGTCGCGTTCGTCATCGGCACGGACCGCTACTGCGCGGCCGACGGCGCCGACGCGGTGGAAGTGGACTACGAAGAGCTGCAGGCGATTGTCGACCCGCACAAGTCGATGGCGAAAGACGCGCCCATCATCCGCGAAGACATTGCCCACAAAGACGAAGTCGGCCACGGCAAGCGCACCCATCCGAACCACATCTTCACCTGGGAAGCCGGCGACAAGGCGGCGACCGACGCGGCCTTCGCCAACGCCGCGGTGACGGTCAAAGAAGAAATCCTGAACCCGCGCGTGCACCCGTGCCCGATGGAAACCTGCGGCTGCGTCGCGTCGTTCGACAAGGTGACGGGGCAGTTGACGGTCTACCTCACGTCGCAGGCGCCGCACCTCGTGCGCACCGTCGTGGCGATGTTGTCCGGAATTCCCGAGAGCAAGATCCGCATCATCGGCGGCGACATCGGCGGCGGCTTCGGCAACAAGGTTCCGGTGTATCCGGGTTATGTGTGCGCGATCGTCGCCTCGATCGTCACGGGCGTGCCGATCAAGTGGATCGAGTCGCGAATCGAGAACATTTCGACGACGGGTTTTGCGCGCGACTATCACGGCGTGGGCGAACTCGCCGCCGACAAAGACGGCCGCATCAAGGCGCTGCGCTTCACGGCGCTGGCCGACCACGGCGCGTTCAATTCGCACGTCTCGGCGACCAAGCTGCCCGCCGGCTTGTTCAGCATCTGCACGGGTTCCTACGACATTCCGAAGGCGTATTGCCGAGTCGACGCGGTGTACACGAACAAGGCGCCCGGCGGCGTCGCGTACCGCTGCTCGCTGCGCGTCACGGAAGCGGTGTACCTGATCGAACGAATGATCGACATCCTGGCGCAGAAGCTGAACATCGACAAAGCGGAAATTCGCCGCCGCAATTTCGTCAAGGCCGACAAGTTCCCCTACACCACGTCGCTCGGCTGGACGCTCGACAGCGGCAACTACCAGGTCGCGCTGGAAAAGGTGTTGAAGGCGGTCGACTACGACGGCCTGCGCAAGGAACAGGCGGCCAAACGCGCCGACCCGAAGAGCCCGACGCTGATGGGAATCGGCCTCTGCACGTTCACCGAAATCGTCGGCGCAGGCCCGACCAAGGTGTGCGACATCCTGGGCATCGGCCTGTTCGACAGTTGCGACATCCGCGTGAATCCCACCGGCAGCGCGATTGCGCGTCTGGGAACGATGAGCCAGGGCCAAGGCCACGCGACAACGTACGCGCAGATCATCGCGACTGAACTGGGCCTGTCATCCGAAGAAATCCAGATCGAAGAGGGCGACACCGACAAGGCGCCCTACGGTGCCGGCACCTGGGGCTCGCGCTCGACGCCGGTGGCCGGTGCGGCGGCGGCGATGGCGGCGCGCAAGATCCGCGCAAAGGCAATCAAGATCGCCGCGCACCTGCTCGAGGTGGGCGAGGGCGACCTGGAATGGGAAGTCGATCGCTACAAGGTGAAAGGCAACCCGTCGCAGAGCAAGACGATGAAGGAAATCGCGTTTGCTTCGTACGCCGGCGGCAACCTGCCCGCCGGCATGGAGCCGGGGCTGGAAGCGGTGGAGTACTACGACCCACCGAACCTCACCTACCCGTTCGGCGCGTATGTGGCGGTCGTCGACATCGATCGCTTCACCGGCGAGACCAAGGTGCGGCGCTTTTACGCGCTCGATGACTGCGGCACGCGCATCAACCCGATGATCATCGAAGGCCAGATCCACGGCGGCCTCACGGAAGCGTTTGCCGTCGCGTTTGGCCAGCTCGTTCCCTTCGACGAGAACGGGAATCACCTCGGCAACAGCCTGATGGATTACTTCCTGCCCACGATGGTCGAGACGCCGCATTGGGAAACCGACCACACGGTGACGCCCTCGCCGCACCACCCGATCGGCGCAAAGGGCGTGGCCGAGTCGCCGCACGTCGGCGGCATACCATGCTTCAGCAATGCCGTGGTCGATGCGTTCGCGCACCTGGGTGTGACGCACATGGACATGCCGCACACCGCGTTCAACGTGTGGAAGCAGTGCAAGGCGCTGGGCCTCAACACCCGATAATCCGCGCCTTGCCCGTCACCCGGCGGGCCGCGGAGTGCGAACGTGAAAGTCCAGATCGACAAGAACTACCCCATGCCTTGCGCGGCGGATATCGCATGGGCGTTTCTGCAAGACCTCGAAGCCGTGGCCGGCTGCATGCCCGGCGCGAAAATCACGGAGAAACTCGACGACGGTCGCTACAAGGGCACGGTGACGGTGCGCCTCGGCCCGGCGACGATGGCGTTTCGCGGCGAAGTCGAGATGAACGACGTCGACGCCACAGCGCGTACCTTGCGCCTCACCGGCAAGGGCACTGACAGCACCGGCAGCTCCGGCGCGACGCTGAATATGACGGCGCGTGTGGAGGCCGGCGCGCAGGCCAAGCAGTGCAACCTCGTCGGTTCGAGCGAAGTCTCGATGAGCGGCAAGGCGGTCGCGTTCGGCGGGCGCATGATGAACGCAGTCGCCGACCAGATCCTGAAACAGTTCGCCGCCAACTTTGCGCACCGCGTCGATGCCATCCAGACGCAACGCGATGCCTCTGCAGGCGCGACGGGGATCGACGAAGCCGGGACGGGCACGTCGGTCGTGCCGGTGGCGAGCGCGCCGGCCGCGGCCGCTTCGGCACCCCTCGTGCCGGAAGCCAAGAACAACCTGAAC
>JBEBHW010000417.1:0-4007 GCA_040081145.1 Burkholderiaceae bacterium | reverse complement strand
GCTCTACCTGCGCCTGGGCGCCATCGAGGCGCGCGGGTCGCTCGAACTGTCACCGCAAGCTGCGGCGACCTGAGGCCATCTCGACCATGGGCGCAATCAGGATGCTTGCTGACCGAAGGCTGCGCGAATGGCCATCGCTGGCCATGCTCGTCGTCGGGCTGGTGTTGATGCGGGTTGCACCCGCCTTGGCGGACGACATCGAGCCCGATCACATCCGCGGCGAGATCGTCGCGGTCCAGGGATCGACGATGGTCGTGAAAGCGCGCAGCGGCAGGACGGTGCGGGTCGCGCTGCCCGACAACCTGACCGTGATCAGCCTGGCCAAGGGCAGTTTCACCGAGGTCGACTTCGGCACCTACGTCGGGGCGGTGGCCTACAAGCTGGACGAGTACAGCCCGATCGTGCGCGACTCTGCGGTCTGGCTGCACAAGAGCTATGAGTTCCGCATCATCGACGAGAAGCTTCGCGGCATTGCGCTGGGCGAGAAGAAATGGGACCTCACGGCCGCCAGCATCATCGCGCACGGCTGGGTCGACGACATCGAAGACCGGGTGCTGTCGATCAAGTGGGGCCCGAGCGATTACGACGAGACCGACGTGGAAGTGCCGCGCGACGTCCCCGTCCACCGCATGGCGCTCGCCGACGCCAGCCTGCTCAAGCCAGGCACGCCTGTGTTTGTGGGCGCACAAAAGGGCACTGAGGGCAAGTACACAGCGGTGTTTGTTTTTTGCGGCAAGGACGGGATCGTTCCGGCCTTGTGAATGACGAAGGGTCTGGACTGTTCGGACTTTGTTCAACGGTGTTGATGGGCTGCTGAAAAGCGACTGGAGGCGATTCGATGATTGCGCAAACCAAGGCTACTGTTCATGACATCGGCAAGCGCCGACTCATGCTTTACGGTCTGATCGCCTGCGCGGCGCTGGCCGCACTTGCGCTGACGACGACGGTGCCGCGCGCCGCCGACGCGGCAGCCGCCGGGCCGACCGCTAAGAACCCGCAGGTCACGTTTGAAGCGTTGCCCAGCGGTGTCAAGCGGATCACGTTGAGCGAGAAGGCTGCGCAGCGGCTTGGCATCGCCACCGACACAGTCGGCGAGCAGACTGTCATCCGCAGACAGATGGTGGGTGGCCTGGTGATTCCGCCGATGGACCCGAAGGCGATGCCGAATGCGCCCGGCAACGGCAAGGGAAGCGTCTTCGGCAAAGCGCAGCAAGTGCCCGCCGCGCCGGCGCCGACCGCGAGGAGCGGCACGGGGGCGAAATTGCCCAGCGTCGGATTCGGCGGTTTCGCCGGCGGTGCGGCTGCGCTACCTCCGTCGGCGCTGAAGACAGTCGCCGCGCCGATGGCGGCTGCTGCCCCAGTGCCCCCGCCTTCTGCCACGGGCGACGTCTGGGTCCTGATCAGCCTGTCTGCTGCAGAGTGGGAGCGCACCGCGAAGGACAAGCCGGTGCGCCTGTTGGCGCTGGGGACACGCGCCGTGCTGCCGGGCGAGTTGCTTGCCCAGCCTTCGGGCCTGCCGCCCACTGAAGACCCGAAGCGCTCGATGTTGTCGGTCTACTACATCGTCCCCGGCAAGGACCACGGCCTGGAAGTGAACAGCCGCATGCGTGTCGAGTTGCCGATGCTGGGAACCGAGGAAAAACAGAAGGTCGTGCCGTACAGCTCGATCTACTACGACGGCAAGGGCACACCGTGGGTTTACGTCACGTCCAAGCCGCTCGTGTACGAACGCCAGCGTGTCGCGATCGAGCGTGTCGCCGGCAACCTGGCGGTGCTGTCCGAGGGGCCGGCCGCCGGCACCAGCATCGTCAGCGTCGGTGCATCGCTTTTGTTCGGCACCGAGATCTTCGGCAAGTAGGGCTGACCACGCAAGGGAGACGACCATGTTTCGCTGGATCATCGCTTCGAGTCTGAATCTGCGCTTTCTGGTGCTGGCGGCAGCCGCCGCGCTGGTCGCCTTCGGCGCCTTGCAACTGCGCAAGATGCCGGTGGACGTCTTCCCCGAGTTCGCACCGCCCGTCGTTCAGGTGCAGACCGAGGCGCTGGGTCTGTCCGCCGTGGAAGTGCAGGACCTGATCTCGATGAACCTGGAAGAACTGCTGAGCGGCGTGCCCTGGCTCAAGTCGATCCGATCCGAGTCGGTTCCCGGTCTGTCGTCGATCCTGATGACGTTCGAGCGCGGCACCGACATCATGAAGGCGCGCCAGATGATCCAGGAGCGTCTGACGCTGGCGTACACGCTGCCCAACGTGGCGCAGCCGCCGGTCATCCTGCAGCCGATGTCGGCGACGAGCCGCTTCATGATGATCGGCATTTCGTCCGACACGGTCGAACCCACCGAGCTTTCGCTGCTCTCGCGCTGGACCATCAAACCCCGCCTGCTCGGCGTTCCCGGCGTGGCGAACGTCGCGATCTGGGGCCAGCGTCTGCGCCAGATGCATGTGCAGATCGACCCGAACCGCTTGCACGACGCCAAGGTCACGCAAGAAGACATCATCGCCGCGACAGGCGATTCGCTGTGGGTCTCGCCGCTGACCTTCCTCAAGGGTTCGTCGCCGGGCACCGGCGGCTGGATCGACAACAAGAACCAGCGCCTGGGCGTGCAGCACAACATGCCCATCGAAAAGCCCGAAGACATGGCGCGCGTGGCCGTGACCGCACCGCACCTGCTGCTCAGCGGCAAGGGCATGGCGCTCGGCGAGGTCGCTGAGGTGTCGTTCGCGCACCCGCCGCTGATCGGCGACGCGGTCACGAAAAGCGGCAACGGCGTGCTCATCGTGATCGAGAAATTCCCCTCGGCGAACACCCTGGAAGTGACGCGCGGCGTCGACCAGGCCCTCGCGGAACTCAGCCGCGGCCTGCCGGGTGTGCAGATCGACGCCAACGTATTCCGCCTGGCCTCCTACGTCAACGAGTCGATTGCCAACCTGAGTCTGGCGCTGCTGGCCGGCGCGGTGCTCGTGGTCGGGGTGATCGTCGCCTTCCTGCGCGGCTGGCGCAGTGCGTTGGTGAGCTGCGTCGCGATTCCGTTGTCGCTGCTGGCCGCGACCGTGGCGCTGTACCTGCTCGGGGCGACGATCAATACGATGATCCTCGCCGGCCTGGTGGTGGCGCTGGCGGCGATCATCGACGACGCGGTCATCGACGTGGAAAAGCTCGCACGGCGCCTGCGCGAGCGCAAGCCCGACGAGACCGTGCTGCGCGTGATCTTCGAGACGACGCTCGAGACGCGCAGCGCCGCCATCTACGGCACGCTGATCATCATCCTGGCCGTCGTGCCGGTGTTCGTGATGGGCGGGGTCGGCGGCGCGTTCTTCACGCCGCTGGCGACGGCGTATGTGCTCGCGGTGCTGGCGTCGATGCTGGTGGCCTTGACCGTCACTCCGGCGCTCAGCTTGGCGCTGGCGCGCGGCATGTCCGGCGCAGTCCGCGAATCGGCGCTGGCCTCGCGCATCCGCGACCGCTACGAAGCGGCCTTGATACGCATCATGCAAGGGCCCACCAAGATGTATGCGGCGACGGGGATCGCGGTGCTCGCCGGTCTGGCGGTGTTGCCGCTGTTGGGTCAGGCCCTGTTGCCCACGTTCAAGGAACGCGATCTGCTCGTGAACTGGTCCACCGCGCCGGGAACGTCGCACAGCGAAACGCACCGCATCACGACCCGGGTGAGCAACGAGCTGCGCGCGCTGCCTGGCGTGCGATCGGTCGGGGCACACGTGGGCCGCGCGGTCTCGGGCGACCAGGTGGTGGGCGTCAATTCGAGCCAGATCTGGATCGGCCTGGAGAAGACCGCCGACTACGACAAGACGGTCGCCGCGATTCGCGAGACGGTCGACGGATACCCCGGCGTCGACCACAACCTGCAGTCCTACCTGCGCGACAAGGTCAGCGAGGTGCTCACCGGAACAAGCCGCCCGATCGTCGTGCGCATCTACGGCGCCAAGCTCGACGTGCTGCGCCAAAAAGCGGAAGAGGTGAAACAGGCGCTCTCCGGCATCAAGGGCATC
>JBEBHW010000416.1:0-4009 GCA_040081145.1 Burkholderiaceae bacterium | reverse complement strand
GGGTCCTGAAACACCGCCTGCAGCCCGCGCCGGAACGGGCGCATCTGCGCCGCGTTCAATTGATCGATGCGCCGGCCACGCCATTCGATGGAGCCGCTGGTCGGGTCGATGAGTTTGAGGATCGCCTTGCCGGTGGTCGATTTGCCGCAACCGCTCTCGCCGACCAGGCCCAGGGTTTCGCCTTGGGCGATCCAGAAGCTGACGTCGTCGACCGCGTGCACCTTGCCGCTGATCCGGCCGAACACGCCTTGGCGCGTCGGAAAGTGTTTGGTGAGCCCGCGCACGTCGAGCAGCACATTCGCCGGCACGCGCGCATTCATGGCGCAACTCCGGCGAGGATCCGGTCGGATTCCCAGCAGGCCACCGTGTGGCCGCTGGCCTTTTCCTCGAGCGGCGGATACTGCGTCGTGCAGCGCGAGGTCGCGTGCGCGCAGCGCGGCGCGAACACGCAGCCGGGAATCAACTCGCGCATCGACGGCACGGTTCCGCGTATTTCCTCGAGCCGGGTGCGCGCGTCGTGTACGGCCGAGCCGAGCCGGGGTATGGACTTGAGCAGACCCTGCGTATACGGATGGCGCGGCCGCGAGAACAGGGCGGCAACCGGCGCTTCTTCGACTTTTCTTCCCGCGTACATCACCACCACCCGTTGTGCCATTTCCGCGACCACGCCGAGGTCATGCGTGATCAGCACGATGGCGGCGCCGGTCTTTTGCTTGAGGGCGCGCATCAGGTCGAGAATCTGCGCCTGGATCGTGACGTCAAGTGCGGTGGTGGGCTCATCGGCGATCAACAGCTTCGGGTTGCACGCGAGCGCCATCGCGATCATGACGCGCTGGCGCATGCCGCCGGACAATTGGTGCGGATACTCGTTCACGCGCCGCGCGGGCTCCGAGATGTTCACCAGGGTCAGCATGTCGACCGCGTGCGCGCGCGCAGCACCGCGACTCAGCCCGCGGTGCAGCATCAGGGTCTCGGCGATCTGTCGGCCTATCGTCAGCACCGGATTGAGCGAGGTCATCGGCTCCTGGAAGATCATCGAGATCGCGTTGCCGCGCACCTGGCGCATTTCCGGCTCGCTCAAGTCAAGCAGGTTGCGGCCTTCGAAACGGATGCTGCCCGCGACCGTGCGCCCGGGAGGGGAGGCGATCAGGCGCAGGATCGAGAGCGAGGTCACGCTCTTGCCACAACCTGATTCGCCGACGATCGCCAGCGTCTCGCCGGCCTGCACCGAGAAAGACACGCCGTCCACCGCGCGCACCACGCCTTCGCGGGTGAAGAAATGGGTCTTCAATCCCTCGACTTCGAGCAACGGGACGCCTGGTGCGGGGCTTGGGGGCATGTGGGTCGCGCTTCTCACATGCGCCGCGCCAGGCGCGGGTCAAGTGCATCGCGCATGCCGTCGCCGAGCAGGTTGACGGCCAGCACGGTCAGCGACAGGCACACGCCGGGAAAGAAGATCAGGTAACCGGCGATCTGGAACAGGCTGCGCGCCTCGGCCATGATGTTGCCCCAGCTCGGAATGTTCGGCGGCGTGCCCGCACCGATGAAGCTCAGGATGGCCTCGGTGATCATCGCCGAGGCGCAGATGTAGGTGCCCTGCACGAGCAGCGGCGCGGTGGTGTTGGGCAGGATGTGGCGCAGCAGGATCTTCGGCAAGCTGGTGCCGGCGGCGACTGCGGCCTCCACATAGGGCTGCTCGCGCAGCGTCAATACCAGCCCGCGCACCAGCCGGACCACGCGCGGCACTTCGGCCAAGGTGATCGCAACGATCACGTTTTCGACGCTGGCACGGGTAAGCGCCATCAGCGAGATCGCCAGCAACACCGGCGGGATCGACATCAGGCCGTCCATGATGCGCATTACGATCGCATCCAGCCAGCGCAGATAGCCGGTCACCAGGCCGATCGCCAGGCCCACGAAAATGCTGAACAGCGCGACCGCGATACCGATGGCCAGCGAGACGCGCGCGCCATAGACGACTCGGCTGTAGACGTCGCGCCCGAGCATGTCGGTGCCGAACCAGAACTCGGCCGAGGGCTGCTTCAAGCGTTTGATCGGCGTCACCGCTTGCGGATCGACCGTACCCAGCCACGGTGCGAGCACCGCACACAGGATCATGAGCAAGAGCACGATGCCACCGACGATGGCGGTGGGATGGCGGCGAAACGCATCCTTGAACTGGCGCAGGGTCGGCGACACGGATACCGGTGTCGCGAGCACGACTGAATTTGCGGTCATCGCGGCGCAGCCCTGTCAGAAGCGGATCCGCGGATCGAACAGCATGTAGGACAGGTCCACCAGCAAGTTGATCACCACGTAGATGGCCGAGAACAGCAGGGTCACGCCCTGGATGACCGGATAGTCCCGGCGCAGGATCGCGTCCACCGTGAGGCGGCCGATGCCGGGAATCGCGAAGACGGTTTCGGTGACGATGGCGCCGCTGATCAACAGCGCCACGCCGATGCCGACGATGGTCATGATCGGGATCGCCGCATTCTTCAGCGCGTGCCCGACCAGCACCGGGGTCGGCGCCAGCCCTTTGGCCTGCGCGGTGCGGATGTAGTCCTGCGCCAGCACGTCGAGCATGCTCGCCCGGGTGATGCGCGCGATCAACGCGATGTACACGGTGCCCAGCGCCACGCTCGGGAGGATCAAGTGGCGCAGCCAGTCCCAGAGATTGTTGTCGCCGATATTGCGGTAGCCCTGCACCGGCAGCCAGCCGAGTTCGATCGAGAACACACTGATCAGGATGTAGGCGAATACGAACACGGGCAAGGAGAACCCGAGCACGGAAAACGCCATCACGGCACGATCCAGCCAGTGGCCGGCGCGCGCCGCGGCCACGACCCCCATGGGTATCGCAACCAGCACCGAGATGAGCAAGGTGCACAGGGTGAGCGCCAGCGTGGGCTCCACGCGCTGCCCGATCAGGTGCGTGACGGGCAGGTTGGTGAAGATCGAAACCCCGAGATCACCGTGCAACAGGGCCCATGCCCAGCCGCCGAAGCGCAGCAGGAACGGATCATCCAGACCCAGATTGGCACGGATCCGGGCGATGTCTTCGCTGGTTGCAGCATCGCCAGCGATGACTGCAGCCGGGTCTCCGGGGGTCAGGTAGAGCAGTGAAAAGACGAAGAACGCGACCACCGCCATGACGACGAGGGTCGCGAACAGCCGGCGGATGACATAGGCGAGCACGGCCGCTTGTCGCCTCAGGCCCGCAACCCGCCTCGCGCCGGGCTACTTCTTCTCGATGTTCCAGAGAAACGCGATCGGCGCAATGATCACGCCGGAGATGTTCGAGCGGAATGCAGTGGGCAGGATGAACTGTGCCGTCGGGATGAAGGGCACGAAGTCGAACGCGCGTCGCTGCACCGCGTCTGCGGCCTTCTTCGATGCCGCCTCATCGGTGGCGTTGAACCAGACCTCGCGCAGCTCCTCGATCTGCGGGTCGGTAGGCCAGCCGAACCAGGCCTTTTCACCGGTGCCGCGGATCGGGAAATCCACCGCCGGGTTGAGCATGTCGGGGCCCACCAGCCAGGTGTGGAAGATCGACCAGCCGCCCTTCTCGGTGGGCTCCTTGACCGCGCGACGGGTGATCAGGGTGCCCCAGTCGCCGGCCTGGACTTCGGCGTTCAGCCCCAGCTTCTTCAGCATGTCCAGCGTGAGCAGCGATTGCGCATGCACGATGGGTTGATCGGTCGCGTCGATGATGACGATCTTCTCGCCCTTGTAGCCGGACTCCTTGATCAATTGCCTGGCCTTGTCCATATCGCGCTTGCCCTTGAGCGGCTCGGCGCCGACTTCCGAAGCGAGCGGTGTGCCGCAGGTGAAATACGAATAGCAGGGGTTGCCGTTCTTCGGGTCGCCGGCGATTGCGACCACATAGTCCGGCTGGTTCACTGCGTACAGCAGCGCCTGGCGCAACTTGACGTTGTTGAACGGCGGATGCAGGAAATTGAAACGGATCATGCCCATCGAGCCCAGCGGGTCGATGTTCTTGACCGTG
>JBEBHW010000415.1:0-4017 GCA_040081145.1 Burkholderiaceae bacterium | reverse complement strand
GTCCTGGACCGCGTCGCGGCGCCGTGCCGCCAGCCCGGGCTCGGCCACCTGGCTCACCAGGACTCGGGCGGCCTGGTCGACGCTGTGCACGATGGCCGGAATGCCGCGCACGAGGCTTTCGGCGTAGGTCCGGCGAGCCTGCTGCGCGATTGCCGTCGGGTTGGCCAGTGTCGCCATGGAGGGGTGCGGCCTTGCTGTCGTTCAGCCGTGGACTCTACACCACGGCCCCGGCGTTCGGATCGTCCGGATCGCCCTCGCGCGGGCCGGCTTTGATCATGTCTTCACGCGTCACGCCAAGCCACATCGCGATCGCTGCGGCGACGAACACCGACGAGTAAATTCCGAAACAGATGCCGATCGTCAACGCCACCGCAAAGTAGTGCAGCGTAGGGCCGCCGAATATCAGCATCGACAGCACCATCATCTGCGTGCTGCCGTGCGTGATGATGGTGCGGCTCATCGTGCTCGTGATCGCGTGGTCGATCACGGCGCGCGTGTCCATCTTGCGGTAGCGGCGAAAGGCCTCGCGAATCCGGTCGAATATCACGACCGACTCGTTCACCGAGTAGCCGAGCACGGCGAGCACCGCGGCCAGCACCGACAAGGAGAACTCCCACTGGAAGTAGGCAAAGAAGCCGAGGATGATGATCACGTCGTGCAGGTTCGCGACGATGGCCGCCACCGAGAACTTCCACTCGAAGCGAAACGCCAAGTACAGCATGATGCCGATGACGACGAAGGCGAGCGCCTTCGCGCCGTCTTCGGCGAGCTCCCGTCCGACTTGCGGGCCGACGAACTCGCTGCGTTGCAAGCGCACCGGCTCTTCGGCCTGTGCCGCGCCGGCTGCGCCTGGCGGTTCGCACACCTGTTTGGACACCGCCTCGCCCTGCGGCGTGACCATTTGCTTGGGCACGATCTTGCCGCCTTCGGCTGCGCACAGCGCGGTGAAGACCCGGCTCACGACTTCTGTCTGCTTGACTTCGGCGCTGACCGGCAAGCGAATCAGCACGTCGCGCGAACTGCCGAAATTCTGCGCCTGCACCTCGCCCAATTTCAGTCCCTCGACCACGCCGCGCACCTTGCCCACATCGGCCGCTTGCGCGTAGCCGACCTCGATGACGGTGCCGCCGGTGAATTCGATCGAGAAATGCAGACCCCGCGTGGCGAGAAAGAACACGGCGGCGAGAAACGTGACGAGCGAGACGATGTTCAACGCCAGCGCATGGCGCATGAACGGGATGTCACGCCGAATGCGGAAGAACTCCATGGTGCTGCTTGTTCCTTCAGGCTACGTCTGCGCCGGCACATCGGCCGCGGAAGGCTGGGGCTTCCAGACCTGCCCGATCGACACGCCCTTGAGCTTCTTCTGACGTCCATACCAGAGGTTCACCAGGCCGCGCGAGAACAGCACGGCGGAGAACATCGACGTCATGATGCCCAGGCAATGCACGACGGCAAAGCCTTTCACCGGGCCTGAGCCGAAGGCGAACAGCGCCAAGCCGGCGATCAGTGTCGTCACGTTGGAGTCCAGAATCGTTCCCCAGGCGCGCTCATACCCGGCGTGGATCGCCGCCTGAGGCGACGCGCCGCCGCGCAACTCCTCGCGAACGCGTTCGTTGATGAGCACGTTCGAGTCGATCGCCATGCCCAGCGTCAGCGCAATCGCCGCGATGCCGGGCAAGGACAGCGTCGCCTGCAACATCGACAACACCGCCACCAGCAGCAGCAGGTTGAACGCGAGCGCCAGCGTTGAGAACATGCCGAACAACATGTAGTAAATGCACATGAACAGCGCAATCGCGGCAAAGCCGTAGATCACGCTGTTGAAACCCTTGTCGATGTTCTCTTTGCCCAGGCTCGGGCCGATCGTTTTTTCTTCGATGATTTCCATCGGCGCGGCGAGCGACCCGGCGCGCAACAGCAGCGCCGTGTCGTTCGCCTCGACCGTCGTCATGCGCCCCGAGATCTGCACACGCCCGCCGCCGATTTCCGAACGGATCACCGGCGCCGTGACGACTTCGCCCTTGCCCTTCTCGAACAGCAGGATCGCCATGCGTTTGCCGACGTTCTCGCGCGTCACATCCTTGAAAATTCGCGTGCCCTTGGCGTCCAGCGACAAGTGCACCGCCGGCTCCTGCGTCTGGTTGTCGAAACCGGGCTGCGCGTCGGTGAGGTTCTCGCCGGTGAGGATGACTTGGCGCTTGACGATCAGCGGTGCACCGCCGCGTTCCACATAGCGCTCGGTGCCGAACGGCACAGGGCCGGTGCCGCTGGCTCCAGCCGCCGCCTGCGCGCTGTCGTCCACAAGGCGCACTTCCAGCGTCGCTGTGCGGCCGATGATGTCCTTCGCCTTGGCCGTGTCCTGCACGCCGGGCAGCTGCACGACAACGCGGTCCGCCCCCTGCTGCTGGATCACGGGTTCGGCGACGCCGAGTTCGTTGACGCGGTTGTGCAGCGTCGTGATGTTCTGCTTCAGCGCCGTGTCTTGCACGAGCCGCGCGGCTTCGGGTTTGAGGACGCCGCTCAGTTTGATGTCGCCGCCCTCTTCGGCTTCGGTCCAGACCATGTCGGGCAGCTGTTCCGCCAGGAGTTTTCGCGCCGCCGTGGCGGCTTCGCGGTCGCGCAAGCGGAGCACGACGCTGTTGCCCTCCCGGGTGATTCCGGCGTGGCGCACGTTCTTGTCGCGCAGCAGAGACCGCACGTCGCCGCTCAGCGATTCGGCCTTCTTCGTCAGCGCCGCCTTCATGTCGACCTGCATCAGGAAATACACGCCGCCGCGCAGGTCCAGGCCCAAGTACATCGGTAGCGCGTGCAAGGCTTTGAGCCAGGCCGGCGAGCGGGGCAGCAGGTTCAGCGCGACGATGTATGCCGGGTCATTCGGGTCCGGGTTCAACGCCTTGACGATCGCGTCTTTGGCTTTGCTCTGCGCATCGAGGTCGCCGAATCGTGCTTTGATCGACGCGCCCTCGAATTGCACGAAGTCGGCCTGCAAGCCCGCCGTCTTGATCGCCTGCTCAACACGAGCAGCCGTCGCCGCGTCGAGTTTCAACGTGACCTTTGCGCTGCTCACCTGCACTGCGGGAGCCTCGCCGTAGAAGTTCGGCAAGGTGTAGACCAGGCCGATCAGCAAGGTAAACGCCAGCAGGGCGTATTTCCAAAGGGGGTACCGGTTCATCGCGCCTTCCTTGCCGGGATTGGCCTGCGCGCGACTCGCGCCGCATTCGGCACGAGTCGGCAACGCGGCTCCCGGTGAACTTGTCGGACTATTTGACGGTGCCCTTGGGCAAGACCTGAACGATGGCGCTGCGTTGGACCTGAACCTCGACGCCGCCCGCCACTTCGACGTGCAGGTAGCTTTCGCCCAGTTTGGCGACCTTGCCGAGCATGCCGCCTGCGGTGACGACTTCGTCGCCCTTGGCCAGCGCGTCGATCAAGGCCTTGTGCTCCTTCTGGCGCTTCATCTGCGGGCGGATCATGACGAAGTAGAGAACGACAAACATGAGCACGAGCGGCAACATCGTGCCCAGGCTGCCGAACATACCTTCGGCTCCACCGGTCGCTGCCGGTGCAGCCTGCGCATAGGCTTCTGAAATAAACACTTGGGAAGTCCTTCGTTGGCTCGCAGCGCGTGACCCGCCGCGAAAGCGCGCGATTGTATTCTGCGCATCGAACCGCCGAGCTGCGGTACTTCCCGATGGCGTCCCGCCCGACCGCTACCGCCCTTCCCCTGCCGACATGCGTCCGACGCGAATTCCGGCGCGCCCGCAGGCGCTACTTCGCCGGCACGCCACTCCCGTCGTCATTGCGCAGGCAGTGCTTGTCGCTGACTCCGGCAGCGCCCACGGCGGGCAGCGTGATGAACTCGTCGTCGGCAAATCCCTTCTTGTCTTTGTCTTTCACCGACTTCTGATCGCCCTTGTGGCCGTTCGTCAGCTTGATCGACGGATGGTCAAAAGGCGCCTGCTTGCAGGCGACGCGCCGATCCGTCAAACCGAAGCGCAGGAACGCCACCAGGTC
>JBEBHW010000414.1:0-4025 GCA_040081145.1 Burkholderiaceae bacterium | reverse complement strand
ACCGTGGCCGAGCATGATCCGAACGATCTGGGGCGACCCGGAGCGCTTCAAGAAGAGCTACTACCCGCAGGACTTCCAGGGCAGGTACTACCTCGCCGGCGACGGCGCGATCCGCGACAAGGACACCGGCTACTTCACGATCACCGGCCGCATCGACGACGTGCTCAACGTCGCGGGGCACCGCATGGGGACGATGGAAATCGAGTCGGCGCTCGTCGCGCACACCGAGTTGGTGGCCGAAGCGGCGGTGGTGGGGCGCCCCGATGAGACGACGGGCGAGGCGATTTGCGCCTTCGTCGTCTTGAAGCGCACGCGGCCCACGGGCGAAGAGGCGAAGCGAATCGCCACCGAGCTGCGCAACTGGGTCGCCAAGGAAATCGGCCCGATCGCCAAGCCCAAAGACATCCGCTTCGGCGACAACCTGCCCAAGACGCGCAGCGGCAAGATCATGCGCCGCTTGCTGCGCTCTGTGGCCAAGGGGGAGAAGATCACGCAAGATACGTCGACGTTGGAGAACCCGGCGATCTTGGATCAACTCTCGGAAAGCAACTGATGCTCTTTGATCCCACGTCATTCAAGGCCTACGACATCCGTGGCGTCGTCGGCAAGTCGATTGATGCCGAATTTGCCGAGGCGCTGGGCAAGGCGTTTGGCTCGGAAGTGCTGCTCGCGGGCGATTCCGCAGTGGCGGTCGGGCGCGATGGGCGCTTGTCCGGCCCTGAGCTCGTCGCCGGCCTGATCCGCGGTCTGGCGAGCACCGGGCTGGATGTGGTGGACCTCGGCGCAGTGACGACACCGATGTCGTACTACATGTCCGCCACGCGCGGCGCGCACGGCTGCCGCAGCAGCATCATGGTGACGGGCAGCCATAACCCGAAGGACTACAACGGCTTCAAGATGGTCCTTGCGGGCCAGGCGATCTACGGCGAGGCGATCCAGGGGCTGCGCCGGCGCATCGAGGCGCGCGACTTCACGCAAGGTTCCGGCCGCAGTGCACGCTTGGACATCGTTGCCGAGTACGCCCACCGCATCACGAGCGACTGCCGCTTGAGCCGGCGCATGAAAATCGTCGTCGATTCGGGCAACGGCATTCCCGGTGCGACCTCACCCGCGATCCTGCGCGCGCTGGGTTGCGACGTGACCGAGTTGTACTCGCATGTCGACGGCGATTTCCCGAACCACCACCCGGACCCGAGCCAACCCGCGAACCTCGCCGAGCTGATCGACACGGTGAAGCGCACCGGCGCCGAACTCGGCCTCGCGTTCGACGGCGACGGCGACCGCCTGGGTGTCGTCACGCGCGATGGCCACATCATCTACCCGGACCGGCAACTCATGCTCTTTGCCGCCGACATCGTGCCACGCCACCCCGGCGCGAGCGTGATCTTCGACGTGAAGTGCACGCAGCGCCTGGCGCCTGCAATCCGCGCCGCGGGGGGCGTTCCGGTGATGTGGAAAACCGGCCACTCGCTGATCAAGGCGCACATGAAAGAAATCAAGGCGCCGATCGCCGGCGAGATGAGCGGCCACATTTTCTTCGGCGAACGCTGGTACGGCTTTGACGACGCGACCTACACCGCGGCGCGCCTGCTCGAGATCCTGAGCCGCAGTGTCGACCCGAGCGCCGTGCTCGACGCCTTGCCCACGAGCTTCAGCACGCCCGAACTCAACGTCGCGTGCGCGGAAGGCGAGCCGCGGCGTGTCGTCGAAGACTTGAAGCGCACCGCGAGTTTCCCCGGCGCCGCCGAACTCATCACGATCGACGGCTTGCGCGTCGAATACGACGACGGCTTCGGCCTGGTGCGCTCCAGCAATACGACGCCGATGCTCGTGCTGCGTTTCGAAGGCCATACGCCTGCGGCGCTGGAGCGAATCCAGACCGCCATGCTCGCGGCGCTGCGCAGCGTCAAACCCGACGCGCGCATTCAGAATGCGGCGCACTGAAGTGCAATGTCATCCCGGCGCACGCCGGGATCCACCCGCAAGCGGCGTCTCTGGATCCCGGCTTTCGCCGGGATGACCGGCGGGTTCCAGGCCGATCGCATGCGCGTCCTGCTCGTCAAGCTCTCGTCGCTGGGCGACGTGGTGCACACCATGCCGGTCGTGCACGACATCGCCACCGCGTACCCCGGCGCCGTGATCGACTGGGTCGTCGAGCCCGCGTTCGCCCCGCTCGTGCGCCGCGTGCAAGGCGTCGCCGACGTCATCGAATGCCCGCTGCGGCGCTGGCGCCGGCAATGGTGGAGCGCGACCGTGCGCGGCGAATGGCGCGCCTTTCGCGAGCGTTTGCAGCGCGAGCCCTACGACGCCGTCATCGACTTGCAGGGCCTTACCAAGTCGGCGGTGATCGCGCGCCTGGCGCGTGTCGCGCCCGGCCAAGGCAAACGCCACGGCCTGGCGCACGCCACGGAAGGGTCGAGCTTCGAGTGGCCGGCGCGTTGGCTGGTCGACAACCCGATTCACATCGAGCCGCGAATTCACGCGCTGGATCGCGGCCGCTTGCTTGCCGCCAAAGCGCTGGGTTACGAAGTGCAGGGAGCGCCGGAGCACGGCTTGAAGACGCAGCCGCTGCGCATCAAGCACGAGCGTTTCACAGTGGCCTTCGTGCACGGCACGTCGCGCGACGACAAGCTGTGGCCTATCGATCACTGGGTGAAGTTGGGCAAACGTTTCATCGAAGACGGCTGGCGCATCGCGCTGCCGCAGGGCAACGAAGCCGAGCAAATGCGTGCTGAGCTGATCGCCGCAGGCTGGGAGTTCGTCGACAACGCCCAGCTCGAAGTCTGGCCCAACATGAAGATCGACGCCGTGCTCGACCGGCTTGCCGCGACGCAAGGCGTGGTCGGCGTCGACAGTGGCCTGAGCCACATCGCCGTCGCGCTGAAATTGCCGCACGTGCAGCTCTACAACCACCCCACCGCCTGGCGCACCGGGCCCTTGCCCGAGCACGGCCTGCGCCACCAGATGGCGATCGAGGGCCGGCCCACGCCGGCGTTGGAGCCCGTCTGGGCGGCGTGGAATCGGGTGCTTGAAGCGGCGCACGCGTGAGCGTGTACCGCCCCAGCGTCATCCCGGCGCACGCCGGGATCCACAGCACGATGACTCGCTGACGATGCTGCCCGGGCGCTCCATCGCCGAACGCGTCGCGCTCACGCTTTTCTCGTCGGCGCTGCGTTTCTTGACGCCGCTGATTCTGCTGCGTTACGCGTGGCGCAGCCGGGCTGAGCCGATGTACCGCCACGCCATGGCGGAGCGGCTGGGCTCTTACGCGAGCCCGGCGCTACCGGGCGCGCTCTGGCTGCATGCCGTGTCGTTGGGCGAAGCCCGAGCTGCCCAGCCGCTGATCGACGCGCTGCGAGCGCTTCGCCCGGGCCTGCGTTTGCTGCTCACGCACGGCACCGCGACGGGGCGCGAAGCGGGCCGCGCGTTGCTGCGTGAAGGCGACGTCCAGGCCTGGCTGCCGCTGGATACGCCCGGCGCCGTGCGGCGCTTCTTGACGCATTTCCGGCCGATGCTCGGCGTGCTCATGGAAACGGAAGTCTGGCCGAACTTGCTGTACGAAGCGCAGCGCGCTGGATTGCCGATCGTGCTTGCCAACGCCCGCCTCAGCGACCGGAGTCGGCGCAAAGGCGAGCGCCTCGCGCCACTGCTGCGCCCGGCGCTACGCAGTCTGACGCTGGTGCTGGCGCAGACGGATGATGATGCGCAGCGCCTGAAGTCCGGCGGCGCGGGCCAGGTCAGCGTTGCGGGCAACTTGAAATTCGACCTGACGCCCGACCCGACGCTGCTTGCGCGCGGCCGGGCGTGGCGCGAGGCCCTTGGGCGCCACATCGTCCTTGCCGCGAGCACGCGCGAGGGCGAAGAGCCGCCTTTGCTCGCCGCTTGGAATTTGCTCGCGCTGCCGCGCCCGCTTTTGCTCATCGTGCCGCGCCACCCGCAACGCTTCGACGAGGTGGCGGCACTCGTGCAGGGCAGCGGCCTGTCGCTCGCACGCCGCAGCACCTGGGTCGACGATCCGCCGCCGC
>JBEBHW010000413.1:0-4030 GCA_040081145.1 Burkholderiaceae bacterium | reverse complement strand
CTGAGCGTCATCGCCGTGGGCGAGATGGCGCAAATCGAAGCTTCACGCGGCGCGCGCTGAGCGCCTGAGGACGTGAGAGCCGTCAGAGCGCCGCCTCGCCCGCCGGAATCATTCCCACGAAGCCGCTGATGTCGGCGTACCAGACGTTGCCCGGCTTGTCGATTGCGACGCTGTAGGGCCGGGCGCGTTCGCGCGGCAGCTTGAACTCGACGATCTTGCCGCCGCGCAAGCGACCCAGACTGCCCTTGCGCAGCATGCCGAACCACACGTCGCCGTTGGGCGCTGCTGCCAAGCCGGTCAGACCGACCTTGGCCTCACCCGGCGTGAACTCGTCGAACTTGCCACCCTGGAAGCGGCCGATCCGGTCGGTGCGGAATTCGAGGAACCACACCGCACCGGACGCATCGACGGCAACGTCGGTGGGCGACACGCCCGGCGTCGGTATCTCATGCTCCGTCATCGCGCCTCCAGGGGCGATGCGCAGCAGCGAATTGGAGCTCTGAAGCGTCGCCCAGACCGCTCCGTCG
Source organism: Burkholderiaceae bacterium (assembly GCA_040081145.1). Taxonomy (GTDB): domain Bacteria; phylum Pseudomonadota; class Gammaproteobacteria; order Burkholderiales; family Burkholderiaceae_C; genus JAEMQF01. The sequence continues at coordinate 3,503 of JBEBHW010000413.1, read as the reverse complement.
GCAGCGACCGCGACGCCATACGGCCCGCCGCGCACTGAATCGATCGCGTGGCGTGTCAGTTCGCCGTTCTTCAACCGGGTGATGCTGTACGAGGTGCTTTCGGCAAACCAGACTGCACCATCCGGCGCTGCAGCCATTCGCCCCAGGCGCGCGATCGGCGTTCCGAGCTTGACGGATTGCACTTCGCCTGCGCTCGATACGGAAACGACCGAGACTGTGGCTGCATCGGTCACCCACACCTTGCCCGCCGTGTCCACAGCGATACCGATCGGCTCGGTGCTGCGCGAGCCTTTGGCGAAGCGCTCAATCTTGCCGGACCTCACGACGCCGACTGCATCCGAAAAGTCAATGCTGAACCAGACGCTGCCATCCGCCGCGACTGCAACCGCGGTAGGGATGTCAGTGGCCACCGTCATGGGGTATTCGACGACCGTAGCGGTGCGCGGGCCCACCGTCCACCACAGCAGTGCGGCAGCCGCAGCGAGACCCAATAGCAACGCCATCAAGGAGGCGGCGCGGCGCCGCGTTTGCCAGAGAGATCGAAGTTGCATTGATGTCGTCCGTGTGAGGAGTGGAAGGTTCTGTCAGGGGTTGCGCGAGGAGTACGCCAAGCGCCGCGCCGCCCAGCCGCCGCCGATGAGCAGCAGCAGCAGGAACGCCCCAGCGCCGGCAACGCTCACCGGATCGAGCTGCGACAACAGGTTCGAGCCTTGTGCGGCGCGGCGCCGCAGCTCAGCATAGGGCACGAGCGAAAACCCGGCGTAAAGGGTCTGCGAATCGTGAGGGTCGGCAACCACGGGTCCGGCTTCGAGGTGAAGCGGCAGCGCGCCTTCCACTTGCGCCCAAGTGGCACCAGCATCGGTGCTGCGCAGCAGGCCCTTGTGGGTCGTGATCACGATGCCCGCTCCACTCTGCACCGCGGCGAGACCGTGGATCGTGAAAGTGCCCGCACCGATGGGCAAACCCCAGCGCCGCCAACTCGCACCGAGGTCGTCGCTGACATGCACTTGATTACCGGATGCGGCCCAAAGGCGATTGCGCTGGTCGCGATCGGCCGCGAGGGTCTGCACCTGGTCTTGCGGCAGGCCCGCATCGCTGGGCCGCCACTTCCCCCCGCCGTCGGTGCTGACCCAAACGCGCCCGGCGAACACCGCAAACAGCGTCTCGTTCGGGACGCGCAATACGAGCAACGCACTGCCGGCGACATCCGGCAAGTCATCTTGGCCAATTCGCGCAAATTTGCTCCCGTCGTCGGAACTGGCATAAAGCCCGCGCGCCCCCAACAGGTAAGCCCGACCGGTTGCCAACCCCGGCGTCAGCGCATGCCCTGGAATCGCAGCTGCGGGAACTTCGCTCATTGTCCAGTGAGCAGCCTCGTCCGCAACGAATACGCCCGCGGGCGTCGCAGCCCAGGCTCGTCGACCGTCATTGGAGAAGGTCACCGCCAGCGTGGGCCCGTTGAAGAGTTGCGGTGCCTGGGCCACCCAATCGCGCCCAGCGTTGTGCGAGACAAGCAAGCGCGTGTCGGTCGCGTAGAGGAGGTGGTTCGGGTCGGTGGGGCTCACTGCCAGCGCGAGCGCAGCCCCCACAAAGAGGCCGGCGTCAGCGGACAGCCATGCTCGGCCGTCGTCACGCGAGCGGAACAGGCCTCCCCAGGCACTCGCGTCGTGTGCGACCACCGACCCGGCAAACGCCAGCAGTGCCGCGGCAGCGGCGAAGCGGAAGAGGCGCTGCACGGGCTGATTGGCGCTGGCAAAAAAACTGCGAGGGGCCGGTCGCCCGGCGCCTCGCAGTCGTGCCGTGCCGGTTGAAACTACTTCTTGCGCGACGCTTCGCCAGGCGCGAGCGCGATCTCAGCCAGACGCCCGCCGTTCATGCCGACCCACGCGTTGCGTGTCAACGGGTACTTTGCCGTGTACGACAGCGGCTCGTGCGCGGCCACGCAGTTGTTGTAGCCGCCGGTGATCTTGTAGCACTTCTCGTAGGCGAGGAATTGCTGCACCGAGTCGGTCTGCTGGATGTTTGCCACTTCCCAGTCGCGGATCGCTTCCCAGGAGGAGTAGGCGTCCGAGCCGAACACGAGCTTGCCGACGCTCGTGGGCACTTCCAGCAGTTGCGAGCCCGCCGTGTGGGCGCGGTGCGCGGCGTGGATCTTGACGCCCGGCATGATTTCCATGTCGCCGTTCACGATCACCGCCTTGCCCCGCAACACCTTGCCGTAGATCGAGTCCACGGTCTTGGGCGGGTATCCGCACGCCGGCGTGCGGTTGCAACCGCCCTTGTCGAAGTTGTGCGCGCGAATCCGCTCATGCCCCGGGTAGTTGAGCGACCACTCGATGCCGCGCAATTCCTCGGCCTGAACATAGAGCATCGCGTTGGGAAACTCGTCGAGCGAACCCGCGTGATCCCAGTGGCCATGGCCGATGATGATCTTGGAGACATCGGCCGCCTTGAAACCCAGCTGCGTGATCTGCTGCGACAGCGGCGACCAATGTTTCGTGCCGGTAGCCTGGTGGTAATCGGTCTGGTTCCAGCCGTTGTCAAACAGGATCAATTCCTGCCCACACTTGATCACACCCACGTTGACCGGCAGGTCAACGGTGTTGACGTTGTTGCGTGCATCGGTGCTGCCCTGAATGAACGAGCGGTCCGGATGGAACATGCCGAAGGGCACACCCATGAAGCGGCTGTTCTCGACCAGCCACACCGAGCAGTTTTGCGCCTGGGCCTCGCCTGCGCCCAGTGCCCCTGCCACCACCAATGCCGCGCCCGCGAGCGCTTTGAATATCTGCTGTTTCATCTTGTCTCGCCTTTCTAGGTTGTTGAAACTGGATTCACTACCCACCCGTTCGCGCTTATCCGGATCAATTCGGCTTGATTTCGCCGGGCCAAAGCTGCTCACTCACCTCCAGAAGAATGCCGGAGGCTTGCTCCGACATTTCTTGCGCCTTCAACAAGTGCGCATCGTTGCCGTCTTGCGTCACCTTGACCATTTCCAACGACGCCTTGCTGTACAGCTGCAGTGCGCTGGCGTAGCGGCTGCGCGTTCCCTGCATCGACGCGGGCGCATCGAGCCCGAGCAATCGCGACTCGGCCTGACGAAACACGGCCGTCAGCGGGGTCACCTTGGCGCTCACGCTGGCTCGGTCGGCGTCACCAATCTTGTAGGACAAGCCGGCGAAAGTCACGCGCACTGCCGCCGTCCGCACGTCGGCGTGAATGTCCCACAAGGCCTGCGAGAAGCGCTCGTCCGCTGCACTTTGCGCGGGCCGATGGTCGGCAAAGGCGTGAGTCGGCGCCTGGGTCTGGATTTCGGGTGTTGCCCTCCGCACTTCGCGCAGCGCCGCGTAACCTACGAACGCGACGAGCAAGACGAGCGCAACCCACAACCCCACCACCTTTGCGGTGGGGCGCAGCCTTCGTGGCGCGAGGTCGATAGAGGTCATGGTCCAGCCGAATTTATGCGTTGTGCAGCAGTGCGTCAATCGAGCGGCGCCCTAGGA
>JBEBHW010000412.1:0-4033 GCA_040081145.1 Burkholderiaceae bacterium | reverse complement strand
CGCCTGCCAGGCAGCCTGGACGGGTTCGAGCTCGCCGTGCGCGCCGTACTCGGCCAGCAAGTCACCGTTGCCGCGGCGCGCACGCTGGCAAGACGCCTTGCCGCGCGTTTCGGCGAGGCGCTCGCGAGCCCGTGGCCTGACGTCGACCGCGTGTTCGCGTCGCCACTCACGTTGGCGGCGGCGCGAGTCGAAGACATCGCCGAGCTCGGCATCATCCGCGGCCGGGCCGGCGCGATCGTCGCGCTCGCGCAGGCGTGGCCGCAAATCGACGCGTTGCTCTACAAGGGCGCGCCGCCCGAAGCTTTGATCGACACGCTTTGCGCCTTGCCGGGCATAGGGCCGTGGACGGCGCACTACATCGCGATGCGCGCATTGAGCTGGCCCGATGCGTTTCCGCCGCGCGACGTGGCTGTGCTCAAGGCGATGCAACAGCTTTTCAACACGACGACGCCGCTCGACGCACAAGCGAAGGCGCAGGCCTGGCGGCCGTGGCGCTCGTACGCCGTACTGCGACTTTGGAACAGCCTGGAGACAGCCTCATGACAAACACACTCGCTTCGATCCAGCAAGCGTGCACGGCACAGTGCACGATCGACTCGCCGCTCGGCCCCGTGCTGCTCGCGCGCACGGCGGATGGCCTGGCGGGCGTCTGGTTCGATCAACAGCAACATCATCCGTCGTCAGTCTGGAACGCCCCGACCCTAACGCGCGATCCCCTGCTGCTGCGCACGCGGCAATTGCTGGAGCGCTACTTCGCGGGCGAGGCCGTCGCTTTCGACGTGCGGCTCGATCTGCACGGCACGCCATTCCAGCGCAGCGTCTGGCAGACCTTGCTGCACATCGAACGGGGCCGCACGTCGACTTATGGCGAGATCGCTGCGCAGCTGGGCACGCCCCGGGCGTCGCGCGCCGTCGGTGCGGCGGTCGGGCGCAACCCGCTGTCCGTGATCGTGCCGTGTCACCGGGTGCTCGGTGCGGGCGGGGCGCTCACGGGCTACGCGGGAGGCCTCGCGCGCAAAGTCGCGTTGCTTGACCTGGAATCCAAGCCGGAGCCGCGCACGCGGGCCGCGCGGGCTGCGCCGGCCCTGGAGATCGCCGCGTGAAGGCCGCCGATGTGGCCGAGCTCGTGCTGCTCGCCGCACTCTGGGGCGCGTCGTTCCTGTTCATGCGCCTGGGTGCGGGCGAGTTCGGCCCCGTCGCCCTGGCTGCCGTGCGCGTTGCCGGCGCTGCGCTGTTCCTGCTGCCGCTGCTGGCCCTGCGCGGCCAGTTTGGCGCGTTGCGTGCGGCGTGGCGTCCGATCGCAGTCGTGGGGTTGACGAACTCGGCCTTGCCCTTCGTCTGCTTCGGCTACGCAACGCTGTCGATCACGGGTGGTCTCGCGTCGATCTTCAATGCCGCAGCGCCGCTCTTCGGCGCGGCAATCGCCTGGCTCTGGCTGAACGAGCGCCTGAACCGATCCCGCAGCGTCGGGTTGGTGATCGGCCTGATCGGCGTGCTGTGGCTCGCGTGGAGCAACGTCAACGCGCAGGCCGGCTTCAAGCCCGGCGGCAGCGGCTGGGCGATCGTCGCGTGCCTGATCGCCACGCTGTTCTACGGTTTTTCGGCGAACTACACGAAGCGTCGCCTGAGCGGCGTCGCGCCGCTTGCAGTCGCCACCGGAAGCCAGAGTTTTGCGGCGCTGTTTCTCGGCGCTCCCGCGGTCCTGTGGTGGCCTGCCATGCCGCCTTCGCTGAACGCCTGGGGCGCCGTCGCGGCACTTGCCATCATCTGCACGGGCGTCGCCTACATCCTTTACTTTCGCCTGATTTCCCACCTCGGAGCGTCCAAGGCGATCAGCGTCACCTTCCTCATCCCGGCGTTTGGCGTCGCGTGGGGGGCCTGGTTTCTCGATGAGAAAGTCACGCTCGCGATGCTCATCGGCTGCGCGGCGATTTTGCTCGGCACCGCGCTGGCGAGCGGCTTTGCGCAGCTGCCGCAGCGAAAATTCTCAGCCGCGCCCGGCGGGGCGCCCAGGTAGCGGCCCCTACAATCGAGCAACCGCTCCGATTCAATTCATCCGCCCCGTGCCCCAGCTCGAAGACCTCACCGAACGTGTCGAGAGGCTGCTGGTGCGCCACGACGAGTTGAAACGCACGAACGCCTTGTTGTGCGAACAGTTGGAAGCCGTTTCGCAAGAGCGCGACAGTCTGCGATCGCGGTTGAGCGCGGCGCGCGGCCGCATCGACGCGCTGCTCGAGCGCCTGCCCAAGGAAGTGAGCGTCGGTGCGACGGGCGCGCAGCGCGGCGACGCCGAACCGAGCGGCCGCGCACCGTGATGAAACAGCTCGACGTGACTATCCTCGGCCAGAGCTACGTGCTCGCCTGCCCAGACGGCGCCGAAGCCGGCTTGCGCGCTGCGGCGACGCACGTCGACCGCGAAATGTCGGCGATCCGCGAGAAGGGCAAGGTCAAATCGCGCGAACGCATCGCCGTGCTTGCCGCACTCAACCTGGCGTTTGAGGCGGCTAACCAGGGTAATCCATCGGCGCCGACAACGGGCCCCGCGAGCGAAGCCGAATCCGACATCGAAGCACTAATTCGCAGACTCGATCGGGCCTTGAGCGACGACGGTCAATTGCTCTGAGCCCGCGCGCCAAGCGCCGGAAGGCGCTTGGCGGCTGGCGAAGGCCCAGGCGCCATACGAGCGACTGGGCTGATTGCACCCGTCAAATGCGAGGAATGCGAAAGAAACGCGGCGTAGAATGAATTCGTCCGTCGCATTCGCGCAGGTTTTTAAATTCCTTGAACCGATGCTCGTATGAGCCAGGGCTTGGAACATCGCCAGGTTGGTGTGATCGTCTCGCGTCAGATGAACCCGAAGCCCGGCTGACCTCGCCCACCTGAACTGCTTGGGTTCAGGAATCCGGCCTGCGGCTCGCGGCGGACACTTTATTCGCCCCGCATGCGGCTCTATTGCATACTGCGCCGATGAACTACTGGTTGATGAAAAGCGAGCCCGGCGAGTGCTCGATCGACGACCTCGTCAAAGCGCCGCAGCAAACCGTTCCGTGGATCGGCGTTCGCAACTATCAGTCGCGCAACTACATGCGCGACCAGATGCAGGTCGGCGACGGTGTGCTGTTTTATCACTCGTCCTGCCCGGAGCCTGGCGTCGCGGGCCTGGCGGTCGTCTCGAGCAGCGCCTACCCCGACACGACGCAGTTCGATGGCAAGAGCGACTACTTTGACGCCAAAGCCACGCGCGCCGAGCCGCGCTGGATGCACGTCGACGTGAAACTCGTGCGCAAGACGGCACTGCTCGGGCTCGCGCGCATGCGCGAAGAGCCCAGCCTGGCGACGATGATCGTGCTGCGCCGTGGCAACCGGCTGTCGATCACGCCCGTCACCTCGCCCGAATGGCGCGCCGTGAACAAGCTGCTGGAAAAAATCTGACCTCGCCCAACGAATGGCAGCTCGTTCTCGAGCTGCTGCTGCTCGGCAGCGTTGCCGGGTTTCTCGCCGGCTTGCTCGGCATCGGTGGCGGTGCGCTGCTCGTGCCCTTCATGACGCTGGTGCTGTCGTTCAAGGAGATGCCCGCGCAGCACATCGTGAAGATGGCGGTCGCGACGTCGCTCGCGACGATCTGCTTCACGTCGATGGCGTCGCTGCGCGCTCACCACCAGCGCGGCGCCGTGCGCTGGGGCGTCGTGAAACTGCTCGCGCCGGGCATCGTGCTCGGCGCGCTGCTCGGCGCGCAAATTGCAAAGCTCTTGCCTTCGGCCGTGCTCGCGTGCGTTTTCGCCGTCTTCCTCACGTTCTCGGCAACGCAAATCTACTTCGATCGCAAGCCCAAGCCCGGACGCCTGATGCCGCAAGGCGGCGCGCTGTTCGGCGTGGGCGGCGCGATCGGCGTGATCTCGACGCTGGTGGGCGCGGGCGGCGCGTTTCTCACGGTGCCGCTCATGATCGCGTGCAACGTACCCGTCATCAACGCCGTCGCCACGTCGGCAGCGCTGGGTTTTCCCATCGCCGTGGCCGGGACGCTGGGCTACAT
>JBEBHW010000411.1:0-4041 GCA_040081145.1 Burkholderiaceae bacterium | reverse complement strand
CCACCGCAGCGTCGACCGCGTTGCCGCCGCGCTCGAGAATCTTCGCGCCGGCCTCTGCGCCATAGGGGTTGGCGACGGCGACCACGCCTTTGCGGTACGCCTTGCCCGAGGCCTGCGGCGGCGGGCTCTTGACGTGCGAGCGGTGCTCGCGCTCGTCTTCATGCCGGTCGTCGCCGTCGTCGGCTCGCGCCAGGGTGAGCGAACCGCAGGCGAGCAGGGCAGCCAGCGTGATGCCGGCGAGGCGGAAAGTTTGGGGGGTGAATCGGGTCACGAACGGTCTCCTTGGGATGCGTTGGGACGGATCGTCGACTGCCCGCGGCGCTGGTGCAAGTCGGGTTGATACCGAGACGCGACCGCCGGTCGTGATCGTGGCGCTAAGCTACGCAACAACGCCCCAGCTTCGAGCCCACCGCACCATGCCCTTGTCTGACAAGAACCCGCAAGACACGTCCCGCGCCTTCATGCCGTATCCGCCGGCCCCCGTATCGCACGCGGCGAGCGGGCCGCTCTCTGGCCTTAGCTTCAGCGTGAAAGACCTGTTCGACGTGGTCGGCTACCCGACGAGCGGCGGGCAGCCGCTGTGGCTGGCGCTGTCCGGGATCAAACAGCGCAGCGCGCCGACGGTGCAGCGCCTGCTCGATGCGGGCGCCCGCTTCGCCGGAAAAACCGTCACCGATGAACTCGCCTTCTCGATGACCGGCCGCAACGCGCACTTCGGCTCGCCCGTGAACGGCGCCGCGCCGGACCGGATTGCGGGAGGATCGTCGTCGGGCTCGGCTTCCGCAGTGAGCCACGGCCTGTGCGACTTTGCGCTGGGCACCGACACCGGCGGTTCGGTGCGCGCCCCGGCGAATCACTGCGGCCTGATCGGGCTGCGGCCCACCCACGCGCGAGTCAGCCTGCAAGGCGCGGTCGATCTTGCGCCGAGTTTTGACACCTGCGGCTGGTTCGCGCGCGACATCGGCACGTTCGCACGCGTCGCCGACGTGTTGCTCGGCGACGATGCGGCGCCGCTGCCTGCGAAGCCGCGCCTGCTTGCGCCCACTGACGTGTGGGCGCTGCTCAGCGCGCCGGTTCTCGGCGCCCTCGCCGCGCCGCGCGCCCGCGTCGAAGCGGCGCTGGGGAGCGCCAAACCGGTGGCCGTGGTGCTCGACAGTTTCGATACGATGTACTGGAGCTTCCGCTACCTCCAGGGCCGCGAGGCGTGGCAGAGCGACGGTGCCTTCATCGAGCGCCACCAGCCGGTGCTGGGCAGCGCGGTCGCGCAGCGCTTTGCCTGGGCGCGCGGCGTGACCGACGCGCAGGTCGCAGAGGCGAATGCGTTTCGCACACGCTTTCGCGCGCACCTGAACGCGCTGCTCGGCAGCGACGGCGTGCTGGTGCTGCCCACCATGCCCGACGTGGCCCCGCTGGCCAGTGCCGACGAAGAGGGCATCGAGAGCTACCGCAACCAGGCGACGTACATGCTGTGCATCGCCGGCCTGGCGGGCTTGCCGCAGCTCTCGCTGCCGCTCGCAACACGCCTGGGCGCGCCGCTGGGTCTGTCGCTGCTCGGCCCGGCGGGGAGTGACCGCAGCCTGGTCCGGCTGGCCGAGCGCATCGGTTCCTGACGCGCGCTGTCGGACAGGTCCTGAGGGAGCGCTTCGCATGACGCCTCGCGCGATTCGCCTGGACGTGCACGCCCACGTCATCCCCTTGCGGGAGGACGATGTGCAGGCCGTGCCGGGCGTGCAATGGATGGACGCCGGCCACGTGCGTGTGGACGGCGCCGACCTCGCGAAGCGCGAGCTGTACCAGCCGCAAGACTTGCTCGGTTGGATGGACACGAACCGCGTCGCGCAAGCGTGGATCTCGATTCCGCCCACGCTTTACCGCCCGCAGCTGGACGCCACCGCCGCCCGTGAATGGGCAAGCTGCGTGAATGCGGCGCTGGTCCGGGTGGCGGCGCACGCGCCGCAGCGGCTCGCGCCGATGCTGCACCTGCCGGTCGCGCACCCGGCCGTGGCGGCGCAAATCGTCAGCATTCATGCCGTGGACGCCGGTTGCGCGAAATTTGCGATGTGCGCCGGAGACGCGGCGCGCGGCGTCATGCTTTCGCATGCCGACTACGAGCCGCTCTGGGCGGCGCTCGAGCGCGTGCGGGCTTTCCTCTTCCTGCACCCGAGCCGCGGTTGCGATTCGCGCTTCGACGCTTTCTACCTGCAAAACCTGCTGAACAACCCGTTAGAGACGGCGTTGGCTGCGGCGCACCTGGCGATGTCGGGCGTGCTGGAGCGGCACCCGAACATCACCTTCTGCCTGGCGCACGGCGGCGGCGCCACGGCGGCGGTGGCGGGGCGGCTCGAACGTGGCCAGGCCACAGGCCGGCCCGGCGCCGACCTCGGCGGTGAAGGTGTGCGGCGGGGGCTGCGCCGGTTTTGCGTCGATTGCATCACCCACGATCCGGCGGCACTGCAACTTGCTGCCGCGGTGCATGGGAGCGATCGCATCTTGTTCGGCTCCGATTGGCCGTTCGAGATGGGCTTGTTCGAGCCGCACACGCAACTCGCCGGTGTCGATGCCGAGCTGTTGCAGGGCATCATGGTCGAGAACCCGCCGCGGCTGCTGCGCGTGCTCGGCGTTTGACGCGCAACGGCAAATGAGCGAGCCGCGCCCCGCCGCGATCGTCATGAGTGCGCGCCGCGCCGCCGCGTCGCTGCCCACTGCGCTCAGCTTTGCGCGTTCCGCGATGCGCCTCATGGTGCGCGGGCGTTGGCGCATCGAAAAACTGCGCTTCGAACTCGACACCGAGGGGCGCGGCGAAGTGCTCTACCGCCTGCACGGCGACGGCTGGGTGTTCCACTTCTTTCTCGTCTCCGACAAGCTGCCCGAAGAAGTGAAGACCGATCGCAACTTCGCCGCGGGCTGGGACGCGATGGGCGTGCTCTGCCAAGGGCTGTGGACGCCTGAGCGCGAAGCGCGCCTGCGCCGTGAAGTGCCCAAGCAGCGCGCGGGTTACGCCGACTACGACACGCTCGTCTACGCACGCGGGAACCGCTCGACGCGGCTCTTCGAGCACGTCGTGCAGCGCCTCGCGCTGGGCGAGCAGCCGGACCCCGCCTTGCTCGCGCCCGTGGGCTACATCCTGCGCACGACGGCGTTCATTGCCAACGGCCAGCTCGGAACCAAGGCGTTCGCCGGCTTCGAACCCGGCCATCCGCTGCGCCGGCCTTACCACGCGCAGTTCTGCTCGGCGTTTGCGCTGCGCGAATACGTATTCGACCTCGTCGATCACATGGCGCGCGCGCGCAATCCGAACGCGGCGCGCCTCGCGCCCGCGTTTCGGCGCTACCTGGGGCTGGGCAATTCGGCGGCGACGGGCCTGGTCGGGTTCATCAACAACCATCCACACTTCCTGCAGCGCTGGATTCAAAGTCACGAGTCGGTGCTGGCGCAGGCGCACAGTCGACCGGTGAACAGTGAGGTGAAGCGCCGCTTCGAAGCGTTGCTCGACAAGGCGATCGCATACCACCTCGAAGGCACGCGCCCGCCGGATGGGGTTTTCGCGCCGCCGCACGACGTGGCGCGAGACCTGCAGCGCGCGCGGGCTCGCTTCGATGCGCTCGCCGCCGGACCCGCGCCGCGCTGGAGCCATTTGACGGACTGGGCGCGCGAAGACGTGGGCGCCGAGGCCGTCGAATGCCTCGACGCCATCCTCATCGAATTGCACCCGGATCTTGTCGATGCCGCGGACGATGAATTCCTCGCCGACGAGCGCTTCGAGCTTCAACCCGAAGCGACCGCCGCGCAGTTGCGCGAGATGCTCAGTGCCGGGTACGGCTGGGCGCTGGGCGCGGGTGAGCCGCACCATTTCTGGTACCGGACGATGAAGACGCCTCGCGACACGCGCCGCGCGCTGCGAGGCCGTCTCCCGGCGTTCGAAGCCGAAACGACGATGGACACGCAATGGCAGGTGCGCCGCCTGCTCGCGCACCTCGACGCCGTCGACCCAAACACGCGCGTCGCGGAAATCGTCGCGCGCCGCCCGGACTTGCGCCATGT
>JBEBHW010000410.1:0-4050 GCA_040081145.1 Burkholderiaceae bacterium | reverse complement strand
GGCCGGTGAAAAGCTCGCGCAAGACGGCCGCGGCATGACGTGGACCGACGCCTCCGCCGCGCCGAGTGCCAACGGCGGCAATTGCTACAACTGCCATCAGTTGAGCAAAACCGAAATTTCATTCGGCAACATCGGCCCGAGCCTTTACAACTACGGCAAGCTGCGCGGCGTCGCCGACCCGGCAAGCCCCGCATCCCGGGCGATCGTCGAATACACCTGGGGCAGGCTTTACAACGCCAAGGCCTTCAACGCTTGTTCGAACATGCCGCGCTTCGGCCACGCCGGTTTGCTCGACGAGACGCAATTGAAGAATCTGATGGCGCTGTTGCTCGACCCGAAGTCGCCGGTGAATCAGTAGCGCCGGCGCAGCGCGCGACCGTCAACCGCGCCTCGCGAAATCATGAGTTTGTCGAAGCGCGACTTTCTTCAAGTCCTGGGCGCCGCGTCGGCCGCGGGAATGAGCCTGGGCCGCTTCGCCGACGCCGACGCAGCCACCGCGCAGCGCGGCCTTTACGACATCGCGCCGTTCGGCAACGTGTCGTTCCTGCACATGACGGACTGCCACGCGCAGCTCATGCCGAGCTATTTTCGCGAGCCCAGCGTCAACCTCGGGCTGGGCAGCATGCACGGCGAGTTGCCGCATCTGGTAGGCGAGGCTTTGTTGAAGCGCACTGGAGTGCGCCCCGGCAGCGCGTTGGCGCACGCCTACACGTTCATCGATTTCGAAAGCGCGGCGCGGCGCTACGGCAAGGTGGGCGGCTTCGCGCACCTGGCGACGCTGGTGAAGCAGCTCAAAGCGAGCCGCCCCGGCGCGTTGCTGCTCGACGGCGGCGACACCTGGCAGGGCTCGGCGACGGCGCTCTGGACGAACGCGCAAGACATGGTCGACTGCGCGAAGCTGCTCGGCGTGGACATCATGACCGGCCACTGGGAATTCACCTACGGCATGGAGCGCGTGAAGGAGATTGTTGAACGCGACTTTGCCGGCCACATCGACTTCCTCGCGCAGAACGTCAAGACCGCAGACTTCGGTGACGCTGTGTTCAAGCCCTACGTGCTGCGCGAAATCAACGGCGTCCCTTGCGCCATCATCGGCCAGGCGTTTCCGTACACGCCGATCGCCAACCCGCGTTACCTGGTCGCGGACTGGAGCTTCGGCATCCAGGAAGACAACCTGCAGAAGGTCGTCGACGAAGTGCGCGCCAAAGGCGCTCACGTCGTCGTCCTCCTGTCGCACAACGGCATGGACGTGGACCTGAAGATGGCCACACGCGTGCGCGGCATCGACGCGATCTTCGGCGGCCACACGCACGACGGCGTGCCGCTCGCGGTTCCCGTCCGCAATGGCGGAGGCAAGACGCTCGTCACCAACGCCGGCAGCAATTCCAAGTTCCTCGGCGTGATGGACTTCGATGTGAAGAGCGGCAAAGTCGCCGACTTCCGCTATCGCCTGCTGCCGATCTTTGCGAATCAGTTGCAGGCCGACCCGGCCATGGCCGCGCTGATCGCCAAAGTGCGTGCGCCGTTCGCGGCCAAGCTCGCCGAGAAGCTTGCCGTCAGCGACGGCCTGCTGTACCGGCGCGGCAACTTCAACGGCTCCTGGGATCAGTTGATCTGCGATTGCCTGATGGACACGCAGGGCGCCGAGATCGCGTTTTCGCCCGGGTTTCGGTGGGGCACGTCGCTGCTGCCCGGCGCGACCATCACGCGCGAGTTGATGATGGACCAGCTCGCCATCACCTATCCCTACACCACCCTCACCGAAATGACCGGCCAGACGATCAAGACGATCCTCGAAGACGTTGCCGACAACCTGTTCAACCCCGATCCGTACTACCAGCAGGGCGGCGACATGGTGCGTGTGGGCGGCCTGACCTACGCCTGCGCGCCCGGCGAGAAGATGGGCAGCCGCATCGGCGACATGCGCCTGAAGGGCAAACCCATCGAAGCCGACAAGAAGTACAAGGTCGCGGGCTGGGCGCCGGTGGCCGAAGAGGCGAAGGCCTTGCCCGGCGTCAAGCCCGTGTGGGAACACGTCGAAACCTGGCTCGCGGGGCAAGGCGGGCGAGTCACGGCGCGCAAGATCAATACGCCCAGAATCGTGGGCGTTGCCCGCAACCCGGGGATGGCCTAACTCACAACTCAAGGAGATCCACTGTGCGAATCCACCGAATCACCGCTGTCGCGGTCCTTTGCTTTGCTGCCGCTGCGGCGTGGGCGCAGGACAAAGTGGTCTATCACGTCAACGACACCGCGGGCCAGGCGCTGGGTGCGCTGCGCAACGCGGGCAATCACCTCGACACCGACCCGACGGCGCAGATCACGGTCGTGACGCACGCCGCCGGCGTCGACTTCCTGATGCAAGACGCGAAAGACCGCAACGGCAATCCGTATGAGATCGCCGTGCAGGGCCTCGTGCGGCGTGGCGTGAAGTTCGAGGTGTGCGAGATCACGCTGAAGAACCGCAGCCTGAAGCGCGAGCAGTTCATTCCGGAAGCCGCGTTCACGCCCTCGGGCGTGGTGCGCCTGACGAAGCTGCAAACCCAGGGCTTCGCCTACATCAAGCCTTGACGTTCGTGCCGAGGCCCGCGCCGGTGCATTGCCCACCCGGTTCCGGGGGGCGAATCGCGACGTAGAACTTCTGACCCCCGGCGGGTTTGCCGGGCAGCTCGACGATCGAGCGCAGCGTTGTGGCGTCGAACATCCTGTCCATGACGCTGAAATGGCGCGAACCCGGCTCGACGGGCGCCCGGCTCGTCACGGTGACGCTGCCGCAGGCGCGCAGGACTTGGGGCGGAAGGACGGCGTCGAAGTCGCCTCGATTCATGGCAACGACGCGCGGCGCGCCACGGAACTGGACCGCCAGCACCGCCCCGGTTCGAACGTCGGCGATCACGTAGCGCAGCAGCGCTGCGCTGTGCGCGCTCCAAGCGCGTTGCAGCGCCTCGGCGAGTTGCGGCGGCGGCAGGGCAGTGAGGTTGGATTTCATGCGGCGCAGGTTCGGAAGCGTTCCGCCGTTGGCCGCGACCACCGACCAGATCGCAACCTGCAGCGCGATGCACGCTGCTGCCGCGCGCAGCAGAACGCGCTGCGGCGCGGCGATCGCCCATGGACTCGCGGCGACGAGCCAGAACGTGAACAGCACGTGGAAGGTTGTGCCCCAACCGACCAGCAGGTAAGTGCCGGCGAGCAGCGCGATGCACAGCGTCATGGCGATCGGCCCGAACCCGACGAGCGTCAGGAAAGGCGCGAGGGCGAGCGTCTCGCCGGTGCGTTGCGGTGCTGGCGGTGCGTGGCGCCGCAGCCAGAGAAACAGGAGCAGCGCTGGCGCCACTTTGGCCGCGTGGCTGACGGCGAAATCCCACACCGACTTGGCGCGCTCCAAGCGGTCTGAGCCTTCGGGGAACAAGGCCTGCGTCGCGTAGTCCGCAGGTGTTGCCGGTTCCGCCGACGCGGCGATCAGAAGCGGCGCGAGCAATGCGGCGCACACCAGTCCCGCGAGCGCCACGCCGCGCAGCGTGCGCGTGTCGCGCGCACACCGGGTTACCAGCAAATAGACGGCGAACGCCGCGAACAACACGACCGCGCTGAACTTGACGAGCATCACCAGGGCTGCGCCCACGCCCAGCCCCAGCCAGTCGACGCGACGCATGTGCACGAGGGCGCGGTGGAACAGAATGATCGCGAGCAAGGCGAACGGCAACTGCACCGTGTTGTGATTGAAGTACGTCGTTCCCGCGTTCATGAATTCGATGCTCGATCCGAGCAGCGAGACGAGCGCCGCACGCGGTGCGCCGATGAGCGGCCGTGCCCATGCGTAAAGCAGCAGCAGCGTCGCCGCGGAACACAGCGCGCCCAGCACGAAGGTCGCGGCGATCGAGGGCCCGAAGATCTGGTTCACGCCGTACAGAATCCACGTCGGCAGCGGCGGGTGCTTGCCGTAGGCGGGCCGCAATTCCTGGCTCAGCAGCACCTGTTCGAGGCTGTCGTTCTGCGGCGCGGCGATGAAGTGCGCCGACAGGGCGCCCCAAACCGCGATCTGCACGAGTG
>JBEBHW010000409.1:0-4059 GCA_040081145.1 Burkholderiaceae bacterium | reverse complement strand
GCGCTCGCGTCGGGCAAGCGCCACTCGAAGCGCCCGGCCAGGGTGCGCACCAGCGCCGTGCGGTTGTTCGGGCCGTGCGCCACATAGGCGGGTGCCCAGCTCGTTCCCGAAAGCGACTCGCCGACGACGAGGCGCTTGTACGAGTTCACGGTGGGCGCCGCGATCGCACACAGCGCCGCAGAGTGGGCGAGCACGCCGGCGATGAACTGTTTGCCAAGCAGCGACAAGTCGCGGCCGTGTTCGTCGCCGCGCTCGTTGAAGACGCAGCGCGCGTTGTCGTCGTCGCCGTCCCACAGCGACACGTGAAAGTGCATGCCGCTGCCAGGCTGGTTCTCGATGGGCTTGGGCATCATCGAGAACACCATGCCGTGTTGTTCGGCGAGCGTTTGTGCTGCCATCTTGAACAACATCAGGTTGTCGGCACTGGCCAGCGCGCCGGCGTGGTGGAAATTCACTTCATACTGGCCGTGCGCGTCTTCGTGGTCGATCTGGAACACGTCCAGGCCGCAGGCTTTCAAGCCCACGACGAGTTGCGCGAGGAAATCGCTTTGGCGCGGCAGGCTCTTCAGGTCGTAGGAGGGTTTAGCGAGGTGATCTTGCGGGTCCGCCGGCACATACGAAGTGCCCTGGCGGCGCAGCAAGAAGAACTCGGGCTCGATGCCGGTCTGCATGAACCAGCCGCGCTCGCGCAAGCGCTCGATCTGGCGCCGCAACACCTGGCGCGGACACGCGTCAAAGGGTTCGTTGTCGACGAAGCCGTCACAGGCGATTCGCGCGTAACCCGGCATCCACGGCAAGGCCATCGCCGTGCTCGCGCTGCCGCGGCCGTAGTACTCGGCGCGGCGCCCGGTGCGCGGCAGGCCGGTGCCCCAGATCGAAGGCCCGGAAAAGCCCACGCCGTCGGTGAGCAGCGCGTCGGCGTTGGCCAGCGGCACGAGTTTGCCCTTGGCCACGCCGTGCAAGTCGGTGAACTGGGCGATCAGCGTGTGCACGCCCTGCGCGGCGAGCCCATCCTTGAAGTCTTTCATGGTCGGCTCCCAAGGAAATGCGGCGGAGTCACTTGACGCGGTCCCGGTGCTGGCCCAGGGTTCCGGAGCGGTTCAGTCAATGCGAATCCAGGTGGTCTTGAGTTCGGTGTACTTGTCAAAGGCGTGCAGCGACTTGTCGCGCCCGTTGCCGCTTTGTTTGTAGCCGCCGAAGGGCACCGTGATGTCGTCTTCGTCGTATTGGTTGACGTGCACCGTGCCGGCGCGCAAGCCGCGCGCGACGCGGTGCGCGCGGTTCAGATTGTCGCTCCACACGCTGGCCTGCAGACCGTAAGCAGAGTCGTTGGCGAGCGCCAGGGCCTGTTCTTCCGTGTCGAAGCGCAGCACCGACAGCACGGGGCCGAAGATTTCCTCGCGCGCAATGCGCATGCCGGGGTTCACGGCGTCGAAGACGGTGGGTTGCACGAAGTATCCGCCTGACTCCATGCGCACCTGGGCGCCGCCGCAGGTCAGACGCGCACCTTCGCTGCGACCCGCCTCGATGTAGCCGAGCACGGTGGTCAATTGCGTCTGATCGACGATGGCGCCCATTTCAGTGTCGGCGGCCAGCGGGTCACCCGGCTGATACTTCGGCGCTTCGGCGCCGACCAACCGGACAAATTCATCGGCGATGTCGCGCTGCACGAGCACGCGCGACGGCGCGCTGCAGCTCTCGCCCTGGTTGAAGAACATGCTGCCGGCGACCGTTTGCGCGGCGCGCTCGATGTTCGCAAAGTCGTTGAAGACGAGGAAGGCCGACTTGCCGCCGAGTTCGTTATAAACACGCTTGAGGTTGCTGCGCCCCGCGTATTCGAGCATCTTGCGGCCCACTCGCGTGCTGCCGGTGAAGCCGATCGCATCCACGTCCAGGTGCAGCGCGAGTGCTTCGCCGGCCTCGTGGCCGTAGCCGGGAACGACGTTGAACACGCCTTCGGGCAGGCCAGCCTCCAATGCGAGTTCGGCAAGGCGCAAGGCGCTGAGCGGCGACTTCTCGCTGGGCTTGAGCACGACGCTGTTGCCTGCCGCCAGCGCCGGGCCGAGCTTCCACGCCGCCATGATCATCGGGTAGTTCCACGGCACGATGGCACCGATCACGCCCATCGGCTCACGCGTGATGAGCGCCAGCGCGCTGCGCGGCGTGGGCGCGATCTCGTCGTAGACCTTGTCCACTGCTTCGGCGTACCAGGCAATGCAACGCGCCGTGGCGCTCACATCGACGGACAGGCTGTAGCGGATCGGCTTGCCCATGTCGAGCGTCTCGAGCAGCGCGAGTTCGTCTCTGGCGGCGAGGATTTTCTCGGCGAAGCGAAGCAAAACCTTCTTGCGCGCCGCCGGCGCCTGGTGCGCCCAGCGCCCGTCGTCAAAGGCGCGGCGTGCCGAGGCGACGGCGGCGTCGATGTCGGGGCCTTGGCCGCGCGCGACGGCGCACAAATTGGATCCGTCGAGCGGCGAGACGCTTTCAAATGTCTGCCCCGAAGCGGCAGTGCAGCGCTTTCCGGCGATGACGGCACGCCCGTCGATGCGCAGGTTCTTCGCGGCGCTGTGCCAGTCGGGGGCAGGCTTGTTCAACGCGCTTCTCTCGATCAGAACGAGACGAGCACCGACGCGCCGAACATCTGGTTCGTCTTCGACGTCGTCAGAGTCTTCACGTCGTCGAACACCGGCAGATTGGCACGGTCGATGCGGACCTCGGCCTTGAACGTCGTGTTCAGGTTGAACAACCAGCTTGCGCCAAGTGTCACGGCTGTGCGATTCGCGCCGACGTCGGGGTTGCCGGCGAGGTCGGGGCCGATGCCGTTGCGGCCGTCGGCGACGGTATAGGTCAGCAGCCCGCCACCGTTCTTCTTGTTGTTGATGTGGTCGATGCGCCCGGTGGTCTCGAAGCGCGGCGTCCACTTGTACGCAGCCAAGGCTGACACGCCCCACCAACTCGCATCGCGCAATTCCCCGGACGGGCCCGGTGTGATCGCTGCGCCCTTCTGCTTGCCTACGCCGACCTGGCCTTGCACCGTCCAGTCGCCGCGAATGAAATAGGCGTCCACCTCGAACAGATTGACGGCTGAATCGACGCCGTTCACGTCAGCGCCATTGACCGCTTTGCCGTGCACGCCGGCAAACCCAAAGCCCTGGAACTCGCCGCGCGAGTAGTCCACACGATAGGTCACGACGGGAGCCTTGTTGCCCGACGTGCGCTTGCTCGAATTCATGTTCGCGAGCATGCCCTTCATGATCCACTTGCCGCTCGTGATTTCCATGCCGGCGCCGGTGTAGGCCGTTGGTAAAGTGAAGTCGAAAAGCAAGTTGTGCGTGATCAGCTTGTTCAACGTGGGTTGCAGGTACTCATAACCCGACCAGTCGGGAATCTGCCCGGCGATGAAGCGTGTCTGCAAGTCGGTCAGCGGCACCGAGATGCTCGCCTCGTGCACGGGCGAGCTGCTGCCGAAGTCGGCCACCGAGCCCACGCCGCGGTTGGGCGCCAGCGTCAGGCGCCACTTGGTGCCGCTGTCGGTTTCCTTCTGGAAGTCGATGACTGCAGCGCCAAAGTAGGAGTTGTCGTAGTTGTAGCCGTCATCGCCGACCCGGTTCAAGAACTGGAAGCCCATGCGGTTCTGGCGCTTGTTGTAGATGAAAGTCGGGTCCATGTAGCCCGAGATCTTCAGCAGTTTCAGGCCCGACGCGTCGCGTGCGTCTTCCATCGCCTCGGTCTTGACGGCGATTCGGTTCGCGTCGGCTTCCTTGGCTTCCAGCTCGGCGACACGCGCTTTCAGCGCCTGGATTTCGCGCGCAATGTCAGCATTGCTTTGTGCCGATGCGCTGCCGGCGGCGGCAATGCAGGCCAGCGCGACGGCTCGGGCGATCGTGGTCATGGGGCGGCGGGTCGTCATCGGAGGTCTCCTCGGGTGGACAATTCGGTTGTTGGTTGTTCGGTGATGATTCAGCCGCCACGCGCTGCAGCGGCAATGTCTTGGGCGCGTTTGCGCTCGGCACGAACGATTGCCAGGCTGGCGATCACGACGCCGATCGAGACGACGAG
>JBEBHW010000009.1:0-17008 GCA_040081145.1 Burkholderiaceae bacterium | reverse complement strand
TCATCAGCTCCAACTCCTGCGCCACCTCGTGCCTCCTCGAACAGCCAAGGGGACACTTCTACTTTGTGCGCAGGGGACATTACTGTCTTGGGGCCACACACGCGCCGTCTGAGGACTGTGCCGCTACACTGGCCCGCATGGACTGGCTGGCGCAGGTGAAATGGGACGCGCAAGGCCTGGTTCCGGCGATCGCGCAGGAGGCTGGCAGCAACCACGTGTTGATGTTCGCCTACATGAACCGCGAGGCGCTGGCCCAGACCGTGGATTGCGGCGAAGCGGTGTACTTCAGCCGTTCGCGTCAGCGCTTGTGGCACAAGGGCGAGCAAAGCGGCCACGTGCAAAAGGTGCTCGAAGTGCGCCTGGACTGCGACAACGATGTCGTCTTGCTCAAGGTCGAGCAACTCGGCCACGTGCCGCCGATCGCCTGCCACACCGGCCGGCATTCGTGTTTTTTCCAGGTGCTGCGCGACGGCGTGTGGACCGCGGTCGACACGGTCTTGAAAGACCCGGCGGGCATCTACCAATCCTGATCCGATCCGAAACGCCGTGACGAACAGCAACAAGACCCTGGAGCGCCTGGCGCAAGTCATCGAGGCGCGCCGCCGGGGTGACCCCGACAAGAGTTACGTCGCGCGCCTGATGGCCAAGGGCACCGACGCGATTCTGAAAAAAATCGGCGAAGAGGCGACCGAAACGGTGATGGCGTGCAAGGACGGCGACACCGCGAAAATCGTCCACGAAGTCGCCGACCTGTGGTTTCACAGCATGCTCGCGCTGGCCGCGTTCGGCCTGTCGCCCGCCGACGTGTTGCAGGAATTGGAGCGGCGCGAGGGCGAGTCGGGGTTGGAAGAGTTCGCGGCGCGCAAGGCCAAACAGCGTGACAAGGAGGACAGTCAATGAATGACGTGATCGACGTGAGGCCCACCACCTCGGGCAAGACCCCGGAAGAGCTTGCCGGGCTGAAGAACATCACGCTGGTCGTCTACGTCCTGCAGGCGCTTGCTTTTTTGTGGGGCGTGACGGCGATCATCGGCGTCGTCGTCAACTACGTGAAGCGTGACGACGTGCAAGGGACCGTGTACGAGAGCCACTTCCAGTGGCAGATCCGCACCTTCTGGTGGGGACTGCTGTGGGGTGTGATCGGCGCACTGCTGATGTTCGTGCTTGTCGGCTTTCTCGTTTGGTTTGTCGCCTGGGTCTGGATGATTTACCGCGTCGTCAAAGGCTGGCTCAAGCTCAACGAGGGCAAGCCGGTGCTGCCGGCGTGATGCGCAAGGGACGACGCGATGAGTCACGACCCGAACTGCATTTTCTGCAAGATCGTCGCCGGCAAGATTCCGAGCCGCAAAGTCTTCGAAGACGAGCAGGTGCTCGGGTTTCATGACATCGCGCCGTGGGCGCCGGTGCACTTCCTGCTCATTCCGAAACTGCACATCGCGACGCTGTACGACATCGACGACTCGCACCAGGGCTTGCTGGGTCACATTCTGCGCCTGGCGCCGCGGCTCGCGCTGGAACTGGGCGTCGTCAACGGATTTCGAACCTTGATCAATACCGGTGAAGATGGTCGGCAGGAAGTGCAGCATGTGCACGTCCACGTGATGGGCGGGCCCAGGCCATGGGCGAAGGGCTGAGCCCTCGCCAAGCAAGGCGGGGCTTGATCTCCCGGTGAACCGGCCCGGCCAGGAGCCTGGGCGGCAGAAAGCCGCCGGCTGCAACGAGGCGGCGCCGAGCCGATTTGCGCAAGTGCCGCGCCCGCGGCCCGCGATCAAGGGGGCCGGCGCCTGCGGCGCGCGCCGCAGCTGACGAGGCGCTGGCCTAGAATCGCCGACTCGTCACGGCATCAAGGAGAGCGACATGGGTTCATTCAGCATTTGGCATTGGTTGATCGTGCTGGTGATCGTGGTTCTCGTCTTCGGGACAAAAAAGCTGAAGAACATCGGTGCCGACCTGGGCGGCGCAGTCAAAGGATTCAAGGACGGCGTCAAGGACGGCGGCGCGGCGAACGCCGACGCTGCGGCGGCGGCGCAGCAACAGGTCAGCGCCGCGCCGAAGGCGGGCGACCCAAACACGGTTGACGTCGAGGCCACGCGCAAGTCTTGAAGGCGTGCAGGCGCGATAGCCGGTCCACGGTGACGCAATGATCGACTTCGGCTTCGACAAGATCGCCCTCATCGGCGCGGTCGCGCTGATCGTCATCGGCCCGGAAAAACTGCCGCGCGTCGCGCGCACCGTGGGCCACTTCATCGGCAAGGCGCAGCGCTACGTCGCCGACGTGAAGGCCGAAGTGAACCGCTCGATCGAACTCGAAGAACTGAAAAAAATGAAGAGCCAGGTCGAAGACGCTGCGCGCGACGTGGAACAGACGGTGCACCAGACGAGTTCGGAGTTCGACAAGACTTGGCAGGACGCGACCGCCGGGATCGAGGGAACGCAGACGAACAGCAACGTCTGGACGCCTCCGCCGCCCGCCTACAAACACCCGGGCAAACACTGGCGCCTGAAACGCGGCGCGATGCCGCAGTGGTACAAGCAGCGCCAGGGGATTCGGGTGCGGGCGCAGTCCGGCGCCGCGCGTGTGGCGCGGTTTCGTCCGCCGCGCGCTCCCGGCGCGAATTGAATCCTGAATGAGTGGCAAACCGGACGAGCCCGACGAACTCGCGGGCACCGAGCAGCCCTTTGTCTCGCACCTGGTGGAGCTGCGCGACCGGCTGGTGCGCGCGGCGATCGCCGTGGGCGTGTGCTTCGCCGCGCTGGCGCTGTGGCCGGGCCCGGCGGCGCTCTACGACTTGCTCGCCGCGCCGCTCGTGGCGCACTTGCCGCAAGGCACGACGCTGATCGCGACGAACGTCATCTCGCCGTTTCTCGTGCCGCTGAAGATCACACTGCTCGCGGCCTTTCTGTTGGCATTGCCCGTCGTTCTGCACCAGGTCTGGGCATTCGTGGCGCCGGGCTTGTATACCCACGAGAAGCGCCTCGTGATGCCGCTCGTGATCTCGAGCACGCTGCTGTTTTTCGTCGGCGTCGCTTTCTGTTATTTCTTTGTCTTTGGCCAGGTCTTCAAGTTCATCCAGAGTTTCGCGCCCAAGAGCATCACCGCTGCGCCCGACATCGAGGCTTACCTGAGCTTCGTGCTGACGATGTTCATCGCCTTCGGCGCCGCCTTCGAAGTTCCCGTGATCGTGATGGTGCTGGCACGCATGGGGCTGGTCAGCATCGAGAAGCTGAAGGCGTTTCGCAGCTACTTCATCGTGCTCGCGTTCATCGTTGCCGCGGTGATTACGCCGCCCGATGTCGTGTCGCAGCTGGCCTTGGCGATACCGATGTGTCTGCTTTACGAAGTGGGCATCTGGGCGGCGCAGATTTTCATTCGCAACACCCAGCCGCCTGCGGCGCAGGCGAACGAGCCCTGAGGCCAGCGTCCAGCGTGGCGGGGGCCGCCCGGGCAGGGCCTAACTAACGCGGGTTGCGCTGGGGGCGCGCCTTGGGGCGTTGCGCGACGGTGACATCCAGGTCCAGCGCCGTGTCGCCACGTTGCACGCTCACCATCGCGTGCGCCGTGGGCCGCAGCGCCGCCACTGCGCTCAATAACTGGGCCGTATTGCTCACCGGGGTCCCGGCGATGCGCACAACCACGTCGCCGGGCCGAATGCCGGCGGCGCTCGCCGGTCCGCTGTGCAACACGCCGGTGATCAAGACGCCCTGTTTGATCGGCAGGTTCAGCGTTCCGGCGATCTCAGGCGTCAGATCGCGCGGCTCGACGCCGATCCAGCCGCGAATCACCTGACCGTCTTGAATCAAGCCCTGCATGACGAGCATCGCCGTGCTTGCCGGAATGGCGAAGCCGATGCCCATGCTGCCGCCGCTGCGCGAATAGATCGCCGTGTTGATGCCCAGCAGATTGCCGCTCACATCGACCAGGGCGCCGCCCGAATTTCCAGGATTGATGGCCGCGTCGGTCTGGATGAAATTCTCGAAGGTGTTGATGCCGAGCTGGTTGCGCCCCAGCGCGCTGACGATTCCCGACGTCACGGTCTGGCCCACGCCAAAGGGGTTGCCGATCGCGAGCACGACGTCGCCGACCTGCAACTGCTCGCTGTCGCCGATGCCGATCACGGGCAGGCGATCGAGTTCGATCTTGAGCACCGCCAGGTCGGTGTCGGGATCGGTGCCGACGAGGCGCGCCTTCGCCTGACGCGCGTCGGTCAACATGACTTCGATGTCGTCGGCGCCTTCGATCACGTGATTGTTGGTCAGAAGGTAGCCGCTCGAGGCGACGATGACGCCCGAGCCCAGGCCGATCTGCGCGTCCTGCGGCAGCTGGCGCGAGCGGTCGCCGAAGAAGAACTGAAACCAAGGATCGTTGGCGTTGGCGCTGCGTGTGGGCGCCTTGCTCGCCGTGATGCTGACGACAGCGGGGGAGGCGCGCTTGGCCGCCACGCTGTAGCTGCTCGGCGCCGTCGGCGCGTTCAAGGGTACCGGTTGCAACGCGCTCGAGGGGCCGCTGATCGCGGACGGCATGGGGGCCGGCGCACCCGGGCGCTTCAGCCAGTCCGGCTTGAGCGTCGCCACGACGAAGAGCACGGCAACCGCCACCGTGACGGCTTGGGAGAAAATGAGCCAGGTCCTGCGCATGGGAGAAACTTTGGATGGCGCCACAAAGCGCGATGAAGGCCAACCTGGACGACCGGGTGGGCACTGAAGGGCGGTCCCGCAATTATCGTCTTCCGATCGCGGTGACGATGGGTGACGCGTGCGGCATCGGTCCGGAGATCATCGCCAAGCTGTGGCGCGCGCGGCAGGCGCGCGCGTGCTTCGTGATCGGCGACATCGGGGTCATGCGCCGCGCTGTCGCGCTCACGGGGGGCGGGCTGGCGGTCGCGCACATCACTTCGGCCGGCGACGCACTGGCCGCGCCCCCGGCGTGTATGCCGATCATGCAGGTCGAGGCGAACGGATCCGATCTGCTCGATGCGCCGATCGGGCAGGTTGACGCGCGTGCCGGCAAGGCCTCGGCCGTCTGCATTGAAAGCGCAGTGCGGCTCGCCCTGAACGGCGACATCGCTGCGATCGTGACTGCGCCGATTCACAAGGAGGCACTGGCCGCAGCCGGGGTTCCCTACCCGGGGCACACTGAAATGCTGCAGGCCCTGGCGTGCCCTGTCGGCGTCGCGCCACCGGTGCGCATGATGCTCGCCAACGCCCAGTTGCGCACGCTCCTGGTCACTGTGCATCTGGCATTGCGCCGGGCCATCGACGCGGTGACCTTCGATGCGGTCCTGGAGACGATTCGCATTGCCCACCACAGCGCGCCACGCTGGGGCCAGCCGACGCCGCGCATTGCGGTTGCCGGGCTGAACCCGCACGCCGGAGAAGGTGGCCTGTTCGGCGACGAAGAAGCGCGAATCATCGCCCCGGCGATCGCCGCGGCGCGGCGCGAGGGCATCGACGCACGCGGCCCGTTCGCACCGGACACCGTTTTCATGCGCGCGCGCCACGACCCGGCGCCTGCCGGGTCACCCCCGGGAACGGCCAGGCACGTCGGAGAGTTCGACGTCGTCGTGGCGATGACGCATGACCACGGCTTGATTCCCGTGAAGTACCTCGGCTTCGAAGACGGCGTGAACGTGACGCTCGGGTTGCCCTTTGTGCGCATGAGCCCGGACCACGGTACCGCATTCGACATCGCCGGAACCGGGACGGCAAGTCCGGCGAGCCTGCTCGCCGCGCTGAACATGGCGCGCCAGTGGCTCGCCGCAAGCGCCTAGCGGGCGGGTCAGACCGGGCCGAGGCCGACCTCGATCAGTGCACTGTCTGCGCTTGCAGCTCCGCGAGTTGCTTGCGCGCCCGGTGGGTCGCGCGTTCCATCAGGTACTTGTTCTCGAACGCGCGGAAGCGGCCCGTCTCGCACATGCGGGTGAGCATGCGCAAAGTGACGGAGATCGTCTCCTGATGCTTCTTGCCGCGCGTGAAGACGAAAAACTGGCGACCCGGGCTCATGTAGGTGAGGCGGACCTTTTTCCATTCGTCTTTCAAGTGCATCTGGTACGCAAAGCCGAGGTTGATGTGGTCGATCAGCTCGACGCCGCGTGTGGGCTCGTCGGTTTCGCCGTCCTTGGCTTCGAAAATCCCCAAGCTCGAGTCGGCGGTCAGGGGCATGGGCTCGGTGCTGTCCGCTGGCGACTCGGAGTCGACACCGATGCCGATGTCCACCGAATCGCTCCAGTTGATATTCGATTCCGCGACCAGACCCACCGCTTTGGCTTCCTCGGGCGTGAAGCGCTGTTCGATGTCCACCGCGTCTTGCAGCACCGGAAGGGGGCCCATCGCGGCCACCGACTCGGCGCCCGGCACCGGCGCATTCATGGCCGTCTCGAGTTGCTTGACCAGCATGTTGTGATTGAGCTCCGACAGGGGTTGCCCCTTCAGCGCCTCGGCGTGTGCCGGCAGCAGCTTGCCGAAGAACTCTTTCTGCGCGGTGGCCGACCAGCCGATGAACTTCATCCCCTCATTGAGGTCTTTCATGAGGCCCGGCAACAGCGTCAGGAACTTCTTGCGCAACGCCGGCGTGCCCTGGGGCTGGATGCTCATCACCAGATCGCGCCCGACACGCTTGTAGCGCAGCAGCCGCTCGGAGTGGCCGCCCTCGCGGCTCACGGCCAGCACCAAGGCCTGACTCCAGACTTGCGAGAGAAAGTCGCCCAGATAGTCGGGCAGCGTCAGTGGTGCGAGCGCGGCTCGCATCTGCTGCATATAGCGCTGCTGAATGCGCAGTTCCGACTCCTTGCTCTCGATCGTTGCAAGGGCGCCGGTTTGTTCGGCTTCGACTTTCGTCTGGCTGGCGATGAAGCGCTCGAGCGCCTCCAGCTTGATTTCATAGAGATCGATGCGGTCGAAATCGCCCTCGACGATCTCCTGGACCAATTCCCGAACCCGCGTGATGAATTCCAGGCCCGGCCCTTCGTCGAAGTCTTCGAACCCGCAGGCGAGCGACGCCATGCGGTTCACAAAGCGGCGCACCGGGTGCCGACGCGAAGAGAAGAAGGTCGTGTCGCTGAGCGCCACCCGCAGCACGGGCAGTTGCAGGCGCGCAATCTGGCGCGCCATGTGCGGCGGCACGCGGGAGTCGGAAAGAATCTGATCGAACAGGCCGCCCACGACGTCGATCACCATGTGGTCGAGCTTGCCTGCCGTGGCCTGGCGCAATTCGTCGCGGTGCGCGTGAATCAGATTCACTGCCATCGCCCCGGGCATGCCATCTCCCCCACCCATGTGCAGCAGGTTGCCGAGCGGCTGGGTTGGCAGGTAGCCCAGCGCGCCGTTCGCGCTGCGCGGGCCGGCGGCGCCGAATGCAGAAGGCGAGTCACCGGAAACCGGGCTCGAGGCGAGCATCGTCAAGCGGCGCAGCAAGTGCATCATCTGCACCTCGGCCTGGACCACAGGCGAGGACTGCAAATCGGCCTCGCCGCCGCGTCCGCTCGTCGGCCCGCCGCCGGCAAGGTCACCGCGCCCGCTGGCGCCGCCTGAATTCAGGTATTCGGGACTGGCGTATGGCAAGACACCGTGCGCCGTTGCGCTGCCGCCGCGTATGCTCGTGGGGCCATTGGCGTTGTAGCCGCTGGCGGGCGAAAGCGTGGCATAGCCGGAGTTGGCCGATCCCAGAGCGACGCCCGGTCCCTCGACGCTGCGCACCGTCAACGCGGCCGGCTTGACGCCGCGCAGCTTCAGGTCGCTGAGGATTTCCGCATAACACGTCGGCATCGCGCGGGCCAGCGTTTGCCCGAGGTCGCGTGCCAGGAGTTTGCGCACCTCACTCTCTTCGCTCACTGCCTCGATGCCGCGATATAACGCCGAGCCGAGAACCTCAGCGCGCAGTGGATTGCCCTCCGCAGTGCCCGGCGCGCTGCGGGTCAGCACGCTCATGTATGAGGCGAGCTCGCGCAATTCGGTTTCGCACTCGTGCGTGATGAGTTGCGCGATGCGATCAGCGTGCAGCCGCTCGTCGACTTCATCGTCCTCGACCAGACTCAGCGACTCCCAGTTGGAAACCGCCACGGCGCGCTTGGCTTGCGGGCGGGCCGCGAGCTCGTGGCTCATCTTCTCGCCGAGCACCTCTTTGAATACGCGGTGGAACTCCAGCATGTTGCGTTGCAAGTCCTGCTGCGCTGACAACATCTTCTCGCGATCGGCCGCGCCTGGTGTGGACCGGGCCATGGTGCCCAGGACTTCGGTGACGCGTTCGGCAACCGCGGCCGCGGTCACCTTGACGTGATTCATCGCCGCTTCGAGGGCGGACTGCAGACGAGGTTCGGTGGGTCGCATCGGGATACGGTTGACTGCCATTGCGTGCCCGCCGACGAAACGTCGGTGGGCTCAGCGTGGCCAGTATCGAGCCGATCGATGCGCCCATGGCGGGGCGCGGGGTCGACTATCTCTTCAGCGCGTCGCGAATTTCACGAAGCAGCATCACATCTTCTGGAGTGGCTGCAGGCGGCGCTGGCGGAGCGGCCGATTTCATCCGATTGATCTGCTTGACCATCATGAAAATGATGAAGGCCAGGATCACGAAATTGAGCGCCACTGTAATGAAATTTCCGTAAGCAAAAAGCGGCACACCGGCTTTGGTCAATGCGTCGTAGGTCAATGGACCCTTGAAGTCGGCGGGCGCGCTGCCGAGCATGAAAAAGAGATTGGAAAAATCAAGTCCGCCGAGTATCTTGCCGGCCACCGGCATGATGATGTCCTTGACGAGCGAGTCGACGATCTTGCCGAATGCCGCGCCGATGATCACGCCCACGGCGAGGTCAACGACGTTACCCCTGGACACGAAATCCTTGAACTCAGTTGCGAGGCTCATGTGCTGTCTCCTGATCGGTAGTTGCGAAGTGGTGATGCCCGTCCGATCGCCCGTCTCTGTTGTGGCTGCCCGGACCACTTGAAGTATTGCAGAACGTCCAGCGTCGGCCCGGTGCGCGCATTGCCATGCAGGTCCGCGCGCCGCACGCCTGCGCCTCGTGGCCCTTGACACGTCCGTTACAATCCCGGGTTAGCCCTGGCCTGACCTTCGAGGTGATGAATGAGTGATTTGCGGATCGACAACGACAAGCGCACTTGGCTGATCGCTTCCGGCTGCGTTGGGGCGGTCGGCTCGGGATTCGGCGCGGTTCCATTTGTCGCGAGTTTTCAGCCCTCGGAGCGCGCCCGAGCCGCCGGGGCCGCCGTCGAGGTCGACATCGGCGCGCTGCAGCCGGGCGAGCGGCTCACCGTCGAATGGCGCGGCAAGCCTGTGTGGATTGTTCGGCGCACCGCGCAACAACTCGAATCGCTGAAAAAAGTCGACACCTTGTTGGCTGACCCGGCTTCGGCGCGCAAGCCCGACGAGCTCACGCCGGCCTACGCGCGCAACGCGCACCGTTCGATCAAGCCCGAAGTGTTCGTCACCGTGGGGATCTGCTCGCACCTGGGCTGTTCCCCGACGGAAAAGTTCCAACCCGGCGCCCAAGCGTCGTTGCCCGACGATTGGGCGGGCGGCTTTCTTTGTCCGTGCCACGGATCGACGTTCGACATGGCCGGGCGCGTCTACAAGAACAAGCCCGCGCCGGACAATCTCGAAGTGCCGCCCCACATGTATTTGTCGGAAAACCGGCTGATCATCGGCGAAGACAAGAAGGCCTGAGCGGGCACGCTCGGCAAGACCTGGAGAAGAACAATGGCTGACTTCAAGGTGGCGAGCGCCGACGCGTCGCCCGCAGAAAAACTGATGACCTGGGTTGACAACCGGTTTCCGGCGACCAAGCTCTACAAGGAGCACATGTCGGAGTACTACGCGCCGAAGAACTTCAACATCTGGTACGTCTTCGGTTCGCTGTCACTGCTGGTGCTGGTGATCCAGATCGTCACCGGAATCTTCCTGACGATGCACTACAAGCCCGACGCGACGCTCGCGTTTGCGTCGGTTGAGTACATCATGCGCGACGTGCCGTGGGGCTGGCTGATTCGCTACATGCACTCCACGGGCGCATCGGCCTTCTTCATCGTCGTGTATCTGCACATGTTTCGCGGCCTGCTCTATGGCAGCTACCGCAAGCCGCGCGAACTCGTCTGGATCTTCGGCTGCGCGATCTTTCTGTGCCTGATGGCCGAAGCGTTCATGGGCTACCTGCTGCCTTGGGGACAGATGAGTTACTGGGGCGCGCAGGTCATCGTCAACCTGTTCGCTGCAGTGCCGCTGATCGGCCCGGATCTGGCGCTGCTCATTCGCGGCGACTACGTCGTCGGTGACGCCACCTTGAATCGCTTCTTCGCCTTCCACGTGATCGCCGTGCCGCTCGTGCTGGTGGGGCTGGTTGCGGCGCACATCATGGCCTTGCACGAAGTGGGGTCGAACAACCCGGACGGCGTCGAGATCAAGTCCAAGCTGGGAAGCGACGGTCATCCGCTCGACGGCATTCCGTTCCACCCGTACTACACGGTGCACGACATCTTTGCCGTCAGCGTCTTTCTGGCGATCTTCAGCGCGATCGTGTTCTTCGCGCCGGAGTTCGGCGGGTACTTCCTCGAGTACAACAATTTCATTCCGGCCGATCCGCTGAAGACGCCCACGCACATTGCGCCGGTGTGGTACTTCACGCCCTACTACTCGATGCTGCGCGCGACGACCGATCAGATGATGGCCGTGCTGTCGCTGATCGTCGCCGTGGCCGCGGTGCTGGCGCTTCGCAGACCGGCAATGCCTTCGGGAGCCAAGGCCGCGATCGCGGCGTTCGGATTCATCCTGATTGTCCTCTTTGGTGGCTTCAAGTCGCTGTTCCTCGGCGTTGGCCTGGCAGGGCTCGCGGAGTCGCCGCTGCTCGCGGGATTCGAGGCCAAGTTCTGGGGTGTCGTGGTCATGGGTGGCGCGGTCCTGATTCTGTTCTTCTTGCCTTGGCTCGACAGATGCCCGGTCAAGTCGATTCGCTATCGACCTGGCTGGCACAAGTGGATGTATGGCGGATTCGTGTTTTTCTTTCTCGTGCTCGGATACCTCGGCTCCCAGCCGCCCTCGAGCGCCGGCAACTACGTGTCGCAAGTCGGTACGCTCGTCTACTTCGGCTTTCTTCTGCTGATGCCGTGGTGGAGCCGGCTCGGGCGCTTCGAGCTTGTCCCCGAGCGCGTCACCTTCGCCGCGCACTGAAGCCCTCGCCGGAGACATCGAACATGAAAAAACTCCTCGTCGCTGCGCTCGCCGCACTCGGCTTCGCCGCCTCGGCCAGTGAGGGTGGTCTCGCATGGGACAAATTCCCTCAAGAGCGCATGTCCAACGTCGCGGCGCTGCAAAGCGGCGCGATGTTGTTCGTCAACTACTGCCTGAACTGCCACTCCGCAAGTTACATGCGATTCAATCGCCTGCGCGATCTGGGACTGAGTGAAAGCGAGATCAAGAGCAATCTGCTGTTCACGACCGACAAGGTCGGCGAAACGATGAAGGTCGCGCTCGATCCCAAACAAGCCTCGGAGTGGTTCGGCGCCTTGCCGCCCGACCTGACCGTCATCGCACGTTCGCGCGCCGACATCGGCAAGGGCAGCGGAGCGGACTACCTCTACACCTATTTGCGCAGCTACTATCGCGATCCCGGCAAAGCGACAGGCTGGAACAATCTGGCATTCCCCAATGTGGGAATGCCCCACGTCCTTTGGGAACTGCAGGGCCAGCGCAGCGCCAGGTTTGTCGACGCGAAGGATCCGCATGACGCCTCGAAGACGGTGCGTCTCTTCGAGGGCTATGACACCATCGCACCCGGCAAGCTGTCGCCGCGCGAATTCGACGAGTCCGTGGCCGATTTGGTCGCTTACCTGCAGTGGATGGGTGAGCCGGCTCAAGGCCAGCGGGTGCGCGTCGGCGTCTGGGTCTTGATTTTTCTTGGTCTGTTCATCGTCGTCGCGTGGCGGCTCAACGCGAGTTATTGGAAAGACGTGAAGTGAGCGACGAAGCCCACTGCGCCCCTTGAACGCGGCGTCCGGTCTGCGGCGGCGCGTGTCGCCACTGCGGTCCGCCGCCACGTTTGTCTCGCTCATCGATTTCAACCAGGAGCCACCACCATGATGGTGCTTTACTCCGGAACGACCTGCCCCTATTCGCACCGGTGTCGTTTCGTACTGTTCGAAAAAGGCATGGACTTCGAGATTCGCGACGTCGATCTCTTCGCCAAGCCGGAAGACATCGCCTTGATGAACCCGTACAACGAGGTGCCGATCCTCGTCGAACGCGATCTCATCCTGTACGAGTCGCACATCATCAACGAATACATCGACGAGCGCTTTCCGCACCCGCAGCTGATGCCCGGCGATCCCGTGGCGCGGGCGCGGGTTCGGCTGTTCCTCCTGAATTTCGAGAAGGAGTTGTTCGCGAACGTGAACCTGCTCGAAGCGCGCGGCGTGAAACCCAGCGACAAACAGCTCGAGAAGGCGCGCGCCCAGATTCGGGACCGCCTGACCCAGCTTGCGCCGATCTTCCTGAAGAACAAGTACATGCTGGGCGACGACTTTTCGATGCTTGACGTGGCCATCGCGCCGCTCCTGTGGCGCCTGGACTACTACGGCATCGACATGTCGAAAAACGCAGTGCCGTTGCTCAAGTATGCCGAGCGCATCTTTTCGCGCCCGGCGTACATCGAAGCGTTGACGCCCTCCGAAAAGGTGATGCGCAAGTAAGCTTGCCTGCCTTCCGGCCCCGACCCCGCCCCATGAATCGCCCGCCGATCGCGCCCACCGTTGCAGGCACGTCGACGCGCCCTTACCTGATTCGAGCCCTGCACGATTGGTGCACGGATAACGGTTTTACGCCCTACATCGCAGTATTCGTCGATGCCAACGTGCAAGTGCCCATGGAATACGTGAAGGACTCGGAGATCGTCTTGAATCTGGGTTTTGAGGCGACGACCGGGCTGAAAATGGGCAACGAGACGATTGAATTCAAAGCCCGCTTCGGTGGAGTTTCTCGCGAAATCGTGGTTCCGGTGGATCGGGTGATTGCGATCTATGCGCGCGAAAACGGACAAGGAATGGCCTTTCCTTCGCCGGCGAATGCCCACGCTTTGGCGAAGGCCTCGCTCGGGGAAGGGCCACCGGCGACGCTGGTCCGTGGTCCACGTCTGGCGTCGTCCGACGCGGGCGCGAAACGTGCGGCTGCACCGAGCAGCGCGTTGGACGAAACCGATCCCCCAGAACCGTCAGGGGGCGGGCGTCCGTCGCTCAAACGCGTCAAATAGCAACCCAAACTGGCGCAGAATCGCCCTCGTCTCTGTCGATCAGGTCGTTCTTCGCGTCTTGTCCCGTCGCTTGACACGCCGGACGCCGCGAAAAATTGCCGGCTTAGCTCAGTTGGTAGAGCACCCGCCTTGTAAGCGGAAGGTCGTCCGTTCGATTCGGACAGCCGGCACCAATGCACGCCCAGGGGATTACCTGGGGGTCAGTTCGGTTGAACCTTGATCCTTATTGAGCTAACCTGCCAGCCCCGCTCTTGCAATATGCGCTCGAGTCGGGGTTGCAACTGGCGGAGTTTGGCGGCCACTGAAGGATTTGCCGCCAGCAGCGACCAGCCGAGATCGTCAACAGGGCCTGGCTTGGTTTGTGCTGCCAGAAGGGCGGGCAGGTGGGGGCTGATTGCATTGAAGCGGGCAGATGAGTCCCGCATGAGTTGCTGCAACCTGATCAAAGGAGTGCTGTTGCGCAGCACCGATTCGATCGGCAGCGCGTCCGGAGTCGCCTGAGGTGGTTTCGGATTCACCTGACGGAGTGTAGTGAGATGCAGATCCTGATCACCAACGGCAGCCTCGCCCGGACCCGCGTGCTGCGCTTGAATCGCTGGCAATTGACGCTTGCGTTGGCGGGTTTCGCGACGCTACTGACGCTTTTGTCGGGACTGGCCTATCACTACATTTTTCTGAAGGCGGCGCGCGAAGGCTGGCCGGTCGTGAGTCAGATCATGCGCCTGATCGTGCGTGACGAGTTTGCGCAGCGTGACCGGTTTCTTCGCGAGAACCTGGATGCTATTGCGCAGAAGGTCGGCGAAATGCAGGCCAAACTCGTGCGGCTGGAGGTCATGAGCGAGCGCGTCTCGGCAATGGTCGGGGTCAAACTGGACGAAATCCGGCCGGTCGTGAAAACCGCCGCGGCGGGTGCGCAAGGCGGCCCCTTCCTGCCGGCAAGTTCAGTGTCGCTGGATCAACTTCGCGGCATCGTCGACGCCTTGGACGTGCAGACCGACCAGCGCTCCGATTTGTTCACGATGATCGAGTCGCGCTTGTTCGAGTCGCGCCTTCAGGCCTTGATGATCCCGAACAGCAAGCCCGTCGATGTTCCGCTGGGCTCGGGCTTTGGCTTTCGCCCCGACCCCTTCACCGGTGTCGCGGCGCTGCACACGGGCCTCGATTTTCCAGCGGAGATCGGCACAACGGTCGTCGCCGCCGCAGGTGGCGTCGTGCTGCTCACGGAACAGCACCCGCAATATGGCAACGTGATCGAACTCGATCACGGCCAAGGGGTCGTGACGCGCTACGCGCACAACTCGAAACTGTTCGCGAAAACCGGCGACATCGTCAAGCGCGGCCAGAAAATCTCTGAAATCGGCACCAGCGGTCGCTCCACTGGCCCGCATTTGCACTTCGAGGTGCGGCTGGACGGCGTGCCGCAAAATCCCGCCAAGTTCCTTGCAAGTCGCGGCGCGGCCACCTTGGCCATCGCCAACACTCTCACACCCGCCAGGGTGAATCCAGTCGGCACGGTGCGCAAGGAAGCGGCGAGCGCCAAGCCCGCAGCGGCGCCCACGCCGCGCGTGCCGGCGGCAATCGCCGAAGCGGCGCGTGCCCCCGACCCGGTTCAGGCCCCCGCCAGATCGCCCGTGTTGGCCGACGAAAGCGCAGCACCGAGCGAGCCTTGAGAGACGCGGCGCGCCCCGCACAGAAAGGGGCTGGCGCCGATGCTAAACTTTCAGGCCCCTGAAGACCGGCTCACGCAGAGCGCTACTCGCTTGGCTTCAGCGGGCTTCATTGGGTGATCGCCAGAGTTGGCGCTGTCCCTGGTGCGGGCTGATGGCTCGCCTCCAGCCTGAGGCGCCGACCGCGCCCGCACTAACCTCACCGACCCTGAACGCCGCATGTTGCCCAAGCTCCTCACTTCGATATTTGGTAGCCGGAACGACCGACTGCTCAAGCAATACCGGCGGGTGGTCGAACAGATCAATGCATTGGAGGGCGAGCTCGAGGCGCTCGACGACGCTGCGCTGACCGCGCGCACCGCGCAATTTCGCGAACGCGTCGCCAACGGCGAATCGCTTGACGCCCTGCTGCCGCAGGCTTACGCCACGGTGCGCGAAGCGAGCAAACGCACGCTCAGGATGCGTCACTTCGACGTGCAGCTCCAGGGCGGACTCGCCTTGCACAACGGCAAGATCGCGGAAATGCGCACCGGCGAAGGCAAAACGCTCGCCGCCACTCTGCCGGTGTATCTGAATGCGCTCAGCGGGCGCGGCGTTCACGTCGTGACCGTCAACGACTACCTCGCTCGGCGCGACGCCGAATGGATGGGGCGCCTCTACACGTTTCTCGGCTTGACGGTAGGCGTGAACCTGCCGCAAATGTCGCGCGAAGAAAAGCAGGCCGCGTACGCCGCCGACGTGACCTACGGAACGAACAACGAGTTCGGCTTCGACTACCTGCGCGACAACATGGTCCAGGACACCGTCGACCGTGTCGCGCGCGGGCTGGCCTACGCCATCGTCGACGAGGTCGACTCGATCCTCATCGACGAGGCACGCACGCCCCTCATCATCAGTGGCCAGGCCGAAGACCACACCGAGATGTACGTGCGAATCAATGCGGTGGTGCCACATCTCAAGAAGCAGATCGGTGAGCTCGATTTGCGCACCGGCGAGGGCGTGATCGACCCGGGCGATTTCACCGTCGACGAAAAGACGCACCAGGTGTTCCTGACCGAAGACGGCCACGAAAACGCCGAGCGGCTGTTGCGCGAAGCCACCTTGCTTGTCGATGGTGCGAGCCTGTACGACCCGGCCAACATCACGCTGATGCACCATGTCTACGCGGCATTGCGCGCCAAGCACCTGTACAACCGCGACCAACATTACGTCGTGCAGAACGGCGAAGTCATCATCGTCGACGAGTTCACGGGGCGGCTCATGACCGGCCGACGCTGGTCGGACGGCCTGCACCAGGCGGTCGAGGCGAAGGAGGGTGTGCAGATTCAGAGCGAAAACCAGACGCTCGCGTCGATCACGTTCCAGAACTATTTCCGCATGTACGGCAAGCTCGCCGGAATGACCGGCACCGCGGACACGGAAGCCTACGAATTCCAGGAAATTTACGGACTCGAGACGGTCGTCATCCCGCCCAACAAGCCGACGATCCGCCGCGACGAGCTCGACCTCGTCTACAAGACGAACCGGGAGAAGTACGAGGCGGTGATCGAGGACATCCGCGACTGCCACGAGCGTGGCCAACCGGTGTTGGTGGGAACTACGTCGATCGAAAATTCCGAACTGGTTTCGGGCCTGCTGGAAAAGGCCAAACTGCCGCACCAGGTGCTGAACGCCAAGCAGCACGCCAAAGAGGCCGAGATCGTCGCGCAGGCCGGCCGCCCCGGCGTGATCACGATCGCGACGAACATGGCCGGGCGCGGCACCGACATCGTGCTCGGCGGCAACGTCGAGAACCAGACGAAATTCCTGCTCGCTGACGATTCGATTCCGCCGGCCGACCAGGAGGCGCGCGCGCGCCAGTTGCAAGACGAGTGGCAGGGCCTGCACGACGCCGTGAAGTCGCAGGGCGGTTTGCGCATCATCGCCACCGAGCGCCACGAGTCGCGTCGCATCGACAACCAGCTGCGCGGTCGCTCGGGGCGCCAGGGCGACCCGGGATCGTCGCGCTTTTACTTGTCGCTCGACGATTCGCTGATGCGAATCTTCGCGGGCGACCGCGTGCGCGCGATCATGGACCGTCTGAAGATGCCCGAC
>JBEBHW010000408.1:0-4077 GCA_040081145.1 Burkholderiaceae bacterium | reverse complement strand
G
Source organism: Burkholderiaceae bacterium (assembly GCA_040081145.1). Classification (GTDB taxonomy): domain Bacteria; phylum Pseudomonadota; class Gammaproteobacteria; order Burkholderiales; family Burkholderiaceae_C; genus JAEMQF01. The sequence goes on along the minus strand of JBEBHW010000408.1, from coordinate 4,076 downwards.
TAGTCCCGATGCATCCCGCGCGTCAGGCACTGCCATAGCCGCCACCGCCGGGCGTTTCGATCACGAACACATCCCCCGCCGCCATCTCCACCGAACCGATGTGCTCGAGCGCGTCGAGCGCGCCGCTGACGCGCTCGATCGAGTTCACCCCCACGGCACCGGGCGCGCCACCGGCCATGCCGAACGCCGGATGGCGCCTCCCATTGCTCAGAATCGACGCCGTCATCGCCTCGAGAAACCGCACGCGCCGCACCGCGCCATCGCCACCACGCCAGCGCCCGGCGCCGCCTGAGCCCTCACGAACCGCGTAGCTTTCCAGCCGCACGGGGAAACGAAACTCGAGCACTTCGGGGTCCGTCAAGCGCGAATTCGTCATGTGCGTCTGCACCACGCTCGTGCCGTTGAAACCAGGCCCCGCGCCCGAGCCGCCGGAAATTGTTTCGTAGTACTGATGCTGCTGGTTGCCGAAGGTGAAGTTGTTCATCGTGCACTGGCTCGCCGCCATGACACCCAGTGCACCGAGCAGCGCGTTCGTCACGCACATCGAGGTCTCCACGTTGCCCGCAACCACCGCCGCGGGCGGGCGCGGGTTGAGCATGCAGCCAACGGGCACGATCACGTGCAGCGGTTTGAGGCAACCCGCGTTGAGCGGGATGTCGTCGTCCACCAAGAGGCGGAACACGTAGAGCACGGCGGCCATCGTGACCGCCTTCGGCGCGTTGAAGTTGTTCGGCAGTTGTTCGCTCGTTCCGGTGAAATCGATGATCGCGGTGCGCGCCTGCGCGTCGACCTCGACTCGCACGACGATTTGCGCGCCGTTGTCCAGGGTCAAGCTGAATGAGCCGTTTTTCAGCGCCGTGATGACGCGCCGCACCGACTCCTCGGCGTTGTCTTGCACGTGGCGCATGTAGGCGTCCACCGTGCTGCGGCCGAATTGCGTGACCATCGCGTGCAACTCCAGCGCACCCTTCTCGTTCGCCGCGATTTGCGCACGCAGGTCGGCGATGGTCTGATCCGGGTTGCGCGCCGGGTACGCTCCACTGGCGAGTTGGGCGCGGAGCTCGGATTCGCGCAGCGCACCGCCGCGCACGAGCAGGAAATTGTCGAAGAGCACGCCTTCCTCGTCGATGCTGCTGGAAAACGGCGGCATCGATCCCGGGGTGGAGCCGCCGATGTCGGCGTGGTGGCCACGCGAGGCGACATAGAACGACGGCTGGGCGCCGTCCAGGTACACCGGCGTCACGACGGTCACGTCGGGCAGGTGCGTGCCGCCGTGGTACGGGTCGTTGAGCACGTAGACGTCGCCGCGCTGCATCTGCGGGTTGCGCGCGATCACGGTCTTGATCGACTCGCTCATCGAGCCCAGGTGCACCGGCATGTGCGGCGCGTTGGCGATCAGGTTGCCGGCAGCGTCGAACAGCGCGCACGAAAAGTCGAGCCGCTCCTTGATGTTCACCGAGTGCGCCGTGTTCTGCAGGCGCAAGCCCATCTGTTCGGCGATGTTCATGAACAGGTTGTTGAAGACTTCGAGCAGCACCGGGTCCGCGCTCGTGCCTAGCGCCGTTTGCGACGGGCGTGGCCGCGTCCGCTGCAACTCGAGCGCGCCCTCGGGCGTGCGCACGGCCTGCCAGCCGGGCTCGACGACGGTCGTCGCGTTCGCTTCGGCGACGATCGCCGGGCCGTCGATCGCCGCACCGGCCCGAAGTGCCTCGCGGGAGAACAGCTGCGCGTCGCGCCAACCGGCAGGCGCTTCGTCGGCCTGGCAAAACATGCGCACGTTCGCATCCGGATGGGGTCGGTGTGTCTCGGATGAGGCAGCACGTGCGCTCCATGGGGCCGCGCTGTCGTCGAGCGCTGCGCTTTCCCCGGCACCCACGGCCTCCACCGACACGGCTTCGATGACAAGCGCCTTCTCTGGCATGAGGAAGGCAAAGCGTTGTCGGTAGCCCGCCTCGAAGCGGCCGCGAATCGCTGCCAGCGCGAGGCTTGCATCGGCGGCGGCATCAAAGGCCACGATCAGCGCGGTGTCGGTGCCTTGGTAGCGCACGTGGATTCGACGCACCACGTGGATGCGATCCGGCTCGACGCCTTGGCTCGCAAGCTCCTGCAATGCCGCCGCGCCCAGCGCCGCAGCGCGCTGCTCGGCGGCGGCCAGAGAGGTCGCATCCAGCGGCAACTCGATCGATGCCTCGCGCATCGCGAGCTGGTCCGCCAAACCCATGCCGTAGGCGCTGAGCACGCCGGCCAGCGGATGCACGAAGATCCGCGTCATGCCCAGGGCGTCGGCCACGGCGCACGCGTGCTGACCGCCAGCGCCGCCGAAACACTGCAGCGTGTACTGGGTGACGTCGTAGCCGCGCGCGACCGAAATGCGCTTGATCGCGTTGGCCATGTTCGCCACGGCGATTTGCAGTGCGCCGCTGGCCACGTCTTCGGCGCGGATGGCACTCGAGGCGCGGCCCCCGGCGTCGCGCATGCGCTGCGCCAGCGCTTCGAAGCCACGCCGCACGGCAGCGCTGTCCAGCGCTTCGTCGGCCGCGAGCCCAAACACTTTGGGAAAATGGTCGGGCTGGATCTTGCCGAGCAGCACGTTCGCGTCGGTCGTCGTCAGCGGCCCGCCGCGCCGGTAACTCGCTGGCCCCGGGTTGGCGCCGGCGCTTTGCGGGCCGACGCGCAGCCGCGAGCCGTCGAACTGAACGATCGAGCCGCCGCCCGCGGCGACGCTGTGGATGCTCATCATCGGTGCGCGCATGCGCACGCCCGCCACCTGGGTTTCGAAGACGCGCTCGAATTCGCCCGTCGTGCCGCCGCTGAAGTGGCTCACGTCGGTCGAGGTTCCGCCCATGTCGAAGCCGATCAGTTGCGCGTGGCCGGCAACGACCGCGGTGCGCACCATGCCGACGATGCCGCCCGCGGGGCCGGACAGGATCGCGTCTTTCCCCTGGAAGTGCTGCGCCTGCGCCAAGCCGCCCGAACTCTGCATGAAGAACAGCCGCACTCCCGGCATTTGCGCGGCGATGCGTTCGACGTAGCGGCGCAGGATGGGCGACAGGTAGGCGTCGACGACCGTCGTGTCGCCGCGCGACACGAGCTTCATCAGCGGGCTCACCTCGTGCGACACGCTGACCTGGGTGAAGCCGACGTCGATCGCGATCTGCTTGGCAACGAGCTCGTGCGCGGTATAGCGATAAGCGTGCATGAAGACGATGGCGCAGGCGCGCACGCCCGCATCGAACGCGGCCTGCAGCTGCGGACGCAGCGCCGCTTCGTCGAGCGCCTGCACCAGATCGCCATGCGCGCCGATGCGCTCTGCCGCCTCGATGACACGCTCGTACAGCATCTCGGGCAGCACGATGTGGCGCTCGAAGAGCTTCGGCCGCGCCTGGTAGGCGATGCGAAGCGCGTCGCGAAAGCCCTGCGTGATGACAAGCACGGTGCGATCCCCCTTGCGTTCGAGCAAGGCGTTGGTCGCCACCGTCGTTCCCATCTTCACGCAGTCCACTTGCTCAGGCGTGATGGGCTGCCCCGGCTTCAAGCCGAGCAGGCGGCGCACGCCTTCCACGGCGGCGTCGGCGTACTGTTCGGGGTTGTCCGACAGCAGCTTGCACGTGTGCAGGGCGCCGGCGCCATCGCGGCCGATCACGTCGGTAAAGGTGCCGCCGCGGTCGATCCAGAATTGCCAGCGAGGCGCGATGGGGTGGGTCGTGGTCATGGGGTCAAGTTTCTGCGTGCAGGGATTCTCGCCGCTCGCCGGCGCGCGCCGAACTGGACACGCAGCCCGAACTTCAGGCACCATCGCGGCAACGCGAGAATCGGGAGCGACGATGCAAGACCCCGCACGACGCATGGCCCTGGCGGCAGCCGCAAGCCTGGCCTGCGGAACTTGGGCCGCACCCACCGAAGTGTCGGATTCGGACGCGCTGGCGATTCGCAGCGTGATCCAGGCCCAGCTTGCCGCGTTTCGCGCCGACGACGCTGAGTTGGCGTTCTCCTACGCGTCGCCGTCGATCCGTGAAAAGTTCGGCGTCGCCGACTATTTTCTCGCGATGGTGCGTGGCGCCTACCCGGTTGTGTAC